>NZ_JARVGN010000223.1 GCF_029762515.1 Methanocalculus sp.
ACGACCTCACTCTCACCGAAGATGAGCATTATATGCTCCATCCAGTAGAAGAGCGGTGGATTGAACTCCCCGGACGCAGTGAATCCCCAGATCTCTGCAAGAGAATGGCGGGCAAAGCCGAGAGTGGATGCTTCATCAAGCCAGAGGGAATTGAATCCGAGCTGGTAGAGGCGGAGGAAGAGGCCAGCTATGGTCAGAAGGAGGACAAGCTGGAGGGGGCGGCTGGAGAGAAGAGTATCTTTTAGAGAAGAGGGGGTTTGAGGAGGAGAATTATTCTGTTGAGTATTAGCAGATCTTTTTTCAGATCTTATCTTCTTTCCCATAATGAGTGTGGTGTTTACAAGATTATTAATATCCCGCTTTGAAGAGAGAGAATTTTTATGGATCGTGCATCTGCAACAGTTCCATTTTTACTTCTTTCCTTTCACTTTTTTTGATCTAATTTCCTTATCTGGCTGACTCACCAAATATGCTTCTATAGTCCTTCGCTTGATAAAAATAGCTATTGCAAACAATAATCCAATAATTGTCAATAAGAATGCTAAAGTATATTGAGTGGATCCAAATGAAAAGCGTACCGTTGACGTTACATCAGTTAACTGTAATGCAACCATATTTCCAATTGGTTGTGCCTTCTTATCATTTATTTTCCAGCCTTCATAGTACGCTGTCTTTAATACAACAATATCATCCGGAAGGAATTCACCAGAGACAATAACCTCATCGGGCGTAAAACGTTCATAGTATACAGGAATCACTTCCTCATTCCGGAGAATGAATACGTTAGGCAGCACATTATCAGAACGAAGGACAGGAACTCCGCCTGCAAAAAATGTTGGATCATCTATATTCGCCTCACCACTCTGTCTGATGCCATCGTCAATAATGTAGTCTGCCGTTGAATATGTGATCTCTCCAATTGTATAAAATGGGGAAAGAGTTGTTTTCAAATAATATGCATAATATGCCCTTACTGGATGAATACCTGACTGAATAAACAGATAAGTCATATCAATATTCATAATTGGCCAACCGGTCGTCATTACCCATATTTGAGGATTATCACTTTCATCTTGAAGAATCTGATCAATAATTGCAATGGCCGGGCTTTCATCAAAATTGGGATCAGATGGGGTAACATAACTAATGTTTCCAGCAATAGATAGTGTAACACCAATCACTAAAAAAATAACCAGAATTGTTGTATTTTTTGTAAATTGAGTTCCTTGAGAGAGATAATATATTGAAAGTAACAAGATAAAACCAATAAGTAGAGAGCGGGCAACAACAGACATATCGAACAATTTATATGTGAGATTAATTACATAAACATTAATTATAAAAAATAATCCGAGAATACCCACGATAGCCTTTGGTTGACTCTTCTTTGTTACTATGATTCCAAGAAGTATAGCAACCATTCCAACTGCTATACCAGATTCGATGGTAACTGCCTCCTGATATGGTAATTCCATCAATTTTAAAAATGCAATAATACCTATTCCATAAAGTAGGCGTTTTTTCTCTTCATCACCAAATGGTAGTGGCTCATTGCGATCAATTCTTGACAATAAGTACGTTAACCCAAAAATTCCAATAATAAGAAGGAGAGGTAAGAGAGGAGCAAATATCCTGCCGGGACACCTGAAAGTATCAAGGATAGGGAGCAAATGGACAAAGTAAAAGAGAGTTTTTCCCCCAGCAGCCCATATCAATGATATACAAAAAGCAAGGAATACCGGAGCACTCCATGTTTTTTTACCATAAATAAAACCTAGAAGAATAAAGAATAATGGAATGATTCCTATCAGGACAATCGATTCATGAAAGCCAAAAACCATTCCTGAGATATCGTAGCCTTTATTGATCGGAGTCCCGAATATAAAGGAGCCCAGAGCGCTTTCGATCGAACCTCCATTCGATAATGGATCGATAATATCCTGTCTGATCACCTGATCAGAAACCTCCAATCCGGGGAGGATCTTGATGGCACCAACCAGAAGAAAAACCACAAAACCCAATGCCAAAGCAGAGAGGGAGCGTATATCAAAAGTACGATGAGAGTCATAAAGGAACAGTAATAAAATAAAGAAATATGCAAAGAATAGATAATAGATACTTGCTGAGAATAGAATAAGAAGAGAAGATGCTGAAAAAAGAAGAATATTTATTATCGTTCTTTCAGAATATCTCACAATTTTAAAATAAGAGTAATAAAGTAGTGGGATCCACGCCAGAGCATAGATAATAAAGATATGCCCTGCATACACTCTGGCAAGCATCACACCAGATAACATATACAAAAGGGCAAAAAAAGGTATAACATATGAAGGTATTTCTGCCTCTTTTCTCATAAGTGAGAAGAGAAGATAGGATGTACCAAATGCAATTAAGAGGTGAGCGAGAATAACCCAGTTTAAGATAAAAATATCCTGAAAGAGCATAAATAACGGAAGGGAAAATAGATAGAAGCGATCAGACATTGGAGATGTAATTTCAGGAAAACCAGAGATCCATGCATTATTCCAGAGAGCAAGAGGATTATCTGCCAGAAATAGATATGGCATTGCATTTGCAAGGGTGTCATGCCACTCACTTATAAAAATACCACGTTGAACCAGAGTAAAACCAAAGATAATAATTAGAGAGATTATTGGAAGAAGAAAAATTATAATTGAATTAATCTTTTTTTTATTCACCTCATTTTCCATTTTACTGGCTTGATCGAATGGTTTCATATTGCAACATTATGAGATTATTCATGATTCATATTATGATTATCCTTTTGTCCCACCTTTTTATCACCAGAAACAACCAGAAGTACACCCATTCCAATTCTTTCCAGGATTCGATCAATTCTGACCCATAATGCTAGCAATCGTTCAGATCCAACCAGTGCAATAAAAGGAGAGAAACAGAGGTAGGTCATACAATTCACACCGGTAAAAGATGAGAAAAGTTGATGCATATCTTTTCGATTATAGAATTTTAGATGTGTCTCACCATAATTACGACCCCTTCCAAAGAGATCCCATAGCAATTCATACATCCCCCAGATTGAACGTTCATTCGGCGTCGTCACTACCAAGCGGCCATTCTCTTTAAGAATCCTATAGGACTCAGATAATGTTGGACCTGGATCGATTAAGTGCTCAATAATCTCAGCACATATAATCCGATTAAAAGCGTCATTTTTAAAGGGAAGATACGATGCATCTGCAATTAAAAAATCTTCATTTGATTGTGATCGGCTACGTGCATATCTGACCGCATTTATATTTGCATCAATACCAATTGCTACTCCAGCCTTATCCCTGCAAATCTCTCTGATCTGAACCCCACTACCACATGCAATATCCAGAAGAATCTGCCCCTTTTCTAATCGCAGATGTTCTTCAATTGCTGACGTTTTCCTTCTTTGGAAAAACCGTTGAACAAGGAGATCTGAATTGTAGGCTTGTTCATCTATATCTCCATCTATTGAGTTATAGAAATCTATTAAAGATGAATTATCCGTTCGTTTCAGGAGATAAATAAGACCAATTGAATCCACAGATAATTCAGTTATTCGCAATAGCAATGAGAAAGATACTCCCAGCGCCAGAGAGACACCCAAGGCCACCATTACACTAGCTATACCAGCTTCCTGTAATCCCAGACCGGCAGGTGTCAAAGGAACCATCGAGAGGAGTGTCAAGGTTGGATTCAGGAAAAGGCAGTCAATAATGGAAAGAGAAAATATCCCAATTGATAATACCAAAAAAAACCATTCCAGTCCTCTTAATAGCCATCCTACAACGCTAACGAGTAGAATAGTGGGT
>NZ_JARVGN010000224.1 GCF_029762515.1 Methanocalculus sp.
GTTTTTAAGGGGTGTAGCATATGTTATTAGGTCAAACAGTGCGAGGGTTGC
Organism: Methanocalculus sp.; assembly: GCF_029762515.1. Taxonomy (GTDB): domain Archaea; phylum Halobacteriota; class Methanomicrobia; order Methanomicrobiales; family Methanocorpusculaceae; genus Methanocalculus. The sequence continues at coordinate 52 of NZ_JARVGN010000224.1, forward strand.
CGAGCCAGGTCAAAGGCGATAGGTTCAGGGCCTATTCTCGTAGGGGTTCGCCGGTTCGAATCCGGTCCCTCGCATTTACATTTTCGAGCGCTTACCTCTCCTTACTCTTCTGAATATCTTTTGCGAATTTGGCTATGCCTTTCCACCGTTTCCTCTCATATTGCACTAGCCCGATCTCCGCCTTCTCCTGTTCGAATGCAAGTTCCCGCATCAGGCGTTGATAGCTCTCAAGGCGTGATGCCGGGAGGAGTCCGTTTTGTACTGCTGCCTTCACCGCACAGCCCGGCTCCTCTTCATGCTGGCAGTCTGAGAACCTGCATTCTTCTGCCAGTTCGAGAATATCCGGAAAGGTATCCGCGATACCTTCAGATGCACAGCCGATACCAACCTCCCGCAGGCCAGGGTTGTCAATCATGAGTGCACCGCTCTTCAGGATGAAAAGCTGGCGGACTGTCGTAGTATGGCGGCCTCTTCCATCATTTTCCCTGATATGCGAGGTCTCCTGAACCAGATTTTCCAGGAGGCGATTAATAAGTGTTGATTTTCCTACGCCGGATGATCCGATGAGCGTGATCGTTTTCCCCGGCAAAAGGTATGGATCAAGCCCTTCAACTCCCTCCCCGCTCACCGCACTGATCGGGATAACCGGAATATCTGAAGTGATTGAATGGATCTCATCAATCAGGATTGCCGGATCATCAGCAAGATCGGTTTTATTCAGCACAACAACCGGACAGACACCGGATGCATGTGCGATCACCAGATAGCGTTCTATCCGGCGGAGATTAAAATCGTGGCCTGCTGCTGTCATGATGAACACATAGTCAATATTTGCAGCAATGACCTGATCGGAGCTCTCCCGCCCTGAAGTCCCTCTTGAAAACCGGTTCTTCTGCGGGAGGATATCAACGATTGTCAGAGTTCCAGCCTCGGGCTGGCTGAACAGAACAACGAAATCGCCAACAGCTGGATAGCGGCCAAGCTTACGCATAGCTCCGGATAATCCGGCGGTGACCTGTCCATCTTTAATAAGCAGATTAAATACCGTTTTCTGCCGGCAGGCTACGCGGCCTGGAAGATATGGGCCATTGTACTTTGAAAATGCTCTATCGAGCTCTTCATTCCAGCCGATCTCTTCAAGCGAATGGATATGGGAAGGATTGCATGAGGAAGGAGAGATACTCATAGTATAACCTGTAATCTTTCAAATGCATTGATTGAGAAGCGCAATGTGCTTTGTGGTTGTACTTTGAGGCTGAATGCAACAGCACAATAACTAATACTCAAAAAATCCATAATTGCTCCTTAATTCAATTAGAGGGCGAAAATGAAATTTCAAGTAGTTGTTCGGGAAGATCCGGAAGATGGAGGCTATAATGTCAAATGCCCGGCAATACCCGGATGTCATTCACAAGGTGAAACGGTTGAAGAGGCTCACGATAATATAAAAGATGCCATTGTTGCCTGTGTTGAGGTTCATAATGAAGACCTTCTTCGAACACAAAGCTCCCAGGTTGTGGAAGTGACACTCTGAATTCACCTCGCCTCCCGGTCATTTCCGGCGGGCGGTTCTCTTATATCTCATCTTTTGAATCTGATCCCCCTACCTGACGAACAGCGGCATCTATACTTTGACCCTAATCTGAGGCAAAGTATTATCCCACGGATACAATACTGCATATGGACTTCAAAAAAACCGATCTCATCATAATCGCAGGCAGTATCATTGTAATTCTGGTGAATACCTACAGCATTGCTATGGGAGCGACAGGGATTGGATTCTATATTTCGGTGTTTGCGATCCTGGCATTCATAATTCTCCTCATAAACACCGTGTACAGAGTGACAAGATTGGCAGAATAGTCGGCTGGCTGAATTACAACACATATCCCACGCCTTTATTACACGTCAGCCACCTATCAGAGTAGTTTCAGATAACAGTTTATTATACGAGGTGGAGTATGAACGGGACGATTTCTATGTATATCAGGAATGCTGCCACACTGGTCATCGTAGGAATTGCAATGTTTCTGCTCTTTGGCACCTTTGTTGAGTTTTTGGAGACATCGGCAATCCTCTTCGCAGCACTTGTCGTCTTTGTATTCTATTGCGGGGTAATACTCCCGGCAATAGACAGATGGGTTGCAGCAAAGAGAGAGGTAAAAGGTAAAACAGCACATAAAGCATCCCAGACAGCAATCCAAAGAGAATCAGATGCCTTTGACCGGCTGCCCCGCAGATCCCGATATTCAAAGGTGATCGTCTTCATCTCTGTTCTGGTCATCTCGTTCTTCATCCTTCACATTCTCGTGCTCATGATGCATGAGTTCTCCCACAGCACCCTTGCATGGCTTCTCGGAGTAAAAGCTGATCCCCTGAATATCATCTATGGTGATCTGATCGGGAGCGGGTGGGATGAGAATGTCGATTATGGAGTCCTTTTCAATGCCGGACGAGGGTCTACGGCAGCGGCAATTGCATTTGCAGGCCCCTTCTCAAACATCGCCCTCTTCTTTGTAACCGCAGGACTGATGGCCGTCAAATGGGTGAAAGAACACCGATGGGCATACCACACCATCTTCTGGACTTCAGTAATCACTTTCATCATGATCTTTGAGTATGTTCTCACCCGCTCCTTCATGACCCATGATGATTTCGGGAACATCAATCACGGGCTCGGCATCTCACCCTGGCCGATCTTTATCACCGGCACAATCCTCGGACTCATCGGCCTGTATTATCTGTATGTATACAAACTGCCGGAGTATTTCGCCATCATGACCCCGGACGCCCGGACACTGCAGTACATCTCCGGAGCAGTCGTCTCATTCATCATTTTCCTCTTCTATATCGGCCTTCGGATCACCTCGTACCCGGAGGTTCCCCAGTGGTGGTTTGGCACAGCCGGTATTGTCGTCCTCTTCATTGCCCCGTTCATCGCAAGTCCCGCAAGGGCATGGGTGCAGGCGAGGATAAGTGAATATTCGGATAGAAAAGTTTGGGGAGAATAGGGAGAAAACACATTTCCCCAAATCCAGATCCTTTTCATCAACAGCAATTCTTATCATTTCCAATTGCAGATCTGGTACACCATGAAGAGAGAGGTTGCCAGTTTCCTTGCAGGAGTCATCATCATTGCACTGGTCTGTGCTGCCGGATGTTCAGATGAAAAAGAGTCTCCCCAGACACCCGGAATGATAGCCGGGCCTGACCCGGTCCTCACCCATGAGGTCACCTTCAACTATGCTCCCGGAGTGGTGCAGGCAGATCTGATCGTCAGGGGCACCACCGATCTTGCGGATGGATCGATTGTGGTTGTTGAGATGAAAGATAACTTCCTCCCCATAACCATTCCGGATGAGCCGACAATCATGCCGGATGGACGGGTGATCACCATCACCGAAACAGGAACGGTTACAACACGTGAAGTCAGGGTATCGGATGGCAGGTATCAGGCGACGTTTACGATCATAGATATACTCACCGGTGATCAGTTCTGCATCCGGGCAGGGTATTATCCGGTGCAGGGAGGAGAGCCGCGTTTCCTGGATAACGAGGTCTGTGTAAGGAAATAGCATCCTTCTTTTTCTGACCAGTCACACGATTTCTTCTGCTTTCCCCGCAAGCCACCCGGCAAACACAATCTCCCAGATAATGATCGGATATGCGATCATCCGTTCCATGCCTCCATGCCCAAGCCCTAGCGTCAAACCGGCGATCTCAAGGGCGAGTGCCAAAAGTGTGACCGCCCCAAGCAGGACGAAGA
>NZ_JARVGN010000225.1 GCF_029762515.1 Methanocalculus sp.
GATACGGCAAGGTCGATCGAGCCTGCGATCGAGACATGGACGCCGACGGTTACCATACTGGTATACTACTCCGGCAGATGAAGAAAAGATATGGGAGAAGGCAGTCCGCCCGGGATCAGATCCCAAGCTCTGCCTTTACTGCTTCCCCAAATGATTCCGTGGTTGCAGTTCCTCCGAGATCGGGAGTCTTGATCCCGCGCCCGATAACAGCCTGGAGGGCAGCTTCGATATGCCCGGCATCATCCCGGAAACCGAGGTATTCAAGAAGCATTGCCCCACTCCTGATCGCAGCAACCGGGTTTGCAATTCCCTTCCCTGCGATATCCGGTGCCGAGCCATGTACCGGCTCAAAGAGCGCATATCGATCCCCGATATTAGCCGAGGGGAGCATGCCCAGCCCGCCTACCAGATACCCGGCGACATCCGAGAGGATATCCCCGAAGATGTTTGTGGTAACGATGACGCCATACCTTGCAGGATGGAGGAGAACGTCAAGGGCAAGTGAATCGATGTAGCATGCCTCAAAGGAGATGCCTGCTTTTGCTGCCTCATGACAGCAGATGTCACGGAAGAGCACGTCGGATTTGATGACATTTGCCTTGTTCCCGATCGTCAGGAGGCAGCCGCGCTCCCCTGCGAGCCGGATGGCAACCCGTGCAATCCGCCTGCTCCCCTCAACCGAGACGACACGGACGGTACAGGCGCGATCCTTCTCCCGCCATTCGATACCGGAGTACAGGCCCTCGGAGTTCTCCCTCACGATCATAATGTCAACGTTGTCGCCTTTCACCGGACGGAGGTTTGCATAGAGATCAAGTGCCTGCCGGATCCCGAGGATGACTGACTGATAACAGGGATCCGGGGGCGTGGTGATCGCACCAAAAAGGATCGCATCTGCGCTTTTCAATGCAGTGATATCATCGTCTGTGCACGCGACACCACTCTTCTGCCATCTGGCATACCCGACCTCCACCTGAAAAGAATCAAATTCCGGGTGGAGCGATCCGATGAGATCCCAGGCAACCGGGATCACCTCCTGCCCGATCCCATCGCCCGGCACGAGTGCTATTTTGGTCATTGCTTCCTTCTCCAGAGCTCCATCATCTCATAGACTGCATCGAGAACCATCTTTGGTGATGCACCCCAGTGGACAACCGCACCAAAATAGCCATTGTATATACCGACACCACTCCGTTCCTTCCTGCAGCATCGTGCAATAAATGGCTCCTGCGATACAGAGGAGAGCGGACAGATATCAATGGAAGTGAAGTTGTTACCATAACATTCCTGGTAGAGTTGTCGGCCTGTCAGGCAGCCCGCCACCCGCTCACCTCCCTCCATCGGATCCATGTCAAGGGTCTTCTCAAATCCTCCTGCCCGGCAGGGAAAGACATCGGCATCAATTCTGGAGATATCCCGGACATGATGATCAAAGACGCAGTTCAGCTCTCCAAGAAGCCCCTCTTCTTCAAGGCTCTCGATCGTCACCGAGAGATTGGCCCGTGGGGGCCTGATATCATAGACATGCACGGTTTCAAAGAGAGAGAGGTCGGGATCCAGGACGAAGTTCATATGTTCGTCCATTGCCCCAAAGATCGTGCAGCGTTTTCCTGTTGAGAGGGCACGCCTGACCATACCCGCACGATTGTGCTGGTTCACCCGCTCCGAGTACATTACCGTCTCTTCTACGGTTGCGAGCACCTCCTCATGGAGGATCTTCCGCATCATTCCGGTGCCATCCGGGTCAGGCGTCACCTTGAGGAGTTCAAACCCATCCCGAACCCGCTTGACAAGGTATTCGGAGAGGAAGTACACTTTGTCTCCGACAGGCTTTCCAAAGGCATGGCCGACCACCTTGCATTCCGGCGGGAAGATCATGCCTTACCCCTCCAGTAGGGGACGAGTCCACCGGCATCCAGAATATCACGCATCCGGGGGGAAAGCGGGGTGAAGGAATAGCGGGCTCCTGCCACTTCTATCACCCCTTCATAGAGGTTGATTGCGATCTGATCGCCATCCCGGCAGGTGAGATCCGCCTCAAGCACCGGCAGGCCGACATTGATTGCATTCCTGAAGAAGATGCGGGCAAAGAGAGGAGAGATGACGCCAACAACCCCTGCCTCCCTGAGCGCAACCGGCGCCTGTTCGCGTGATGAGCCACACCCGAAGTTCCTCCCGGCAACAATGACCGCACCCGACAATCTCCCGGCAAGTGAGGGATCGAGATCTTCAAAGACATGTGTCCCCCAGACAGACCGATCCTTTGTCCTGAGGTACCGTCCGGCAATGACGAGATCAGTGTCGATATCTGGTCCGAGGCATATTGCCTGCCCTGTAATCATACCTGCACCTCCGGATCAGTGATGCAGCCGGCAAGTGCGGTTGCAGCTGCTGTCGACGGTGAGGCAAGGTAGATCAAGCCTCCGACTCCCATCCTGTTTTTGAAGTTGCGGTTTGCGGTTGAAAGGCAGACCTCGCTATCCCCAAGCACACCGTTATGCATGCCAAGGCAGGGGCCGCATCCGGGAGAGACCACTGTGCATCCCGCGGCAACAAGATCAGTAAAGATTCCATCCCGTGTGGCTTGAAGAAGCACATCCCGTGATGCAGGAACGACTATTGTCCGCACCTTCACCTGCCTGCCACGGACAATATCTGCAAATCTCTTCAGATCGCTGTAGCGCCCGTTCGTGCAGGTGCCAAGGAGCACCTGATCCACCTCGGTTCCCGCGAGATCGCCGACAGGCTTGCCGGAGTCGACACGGTGCGGAGGGGCCACGAGAGGAACGATTTCATCGAGATCGATTGTCACCTCACGATGGTAGCTACAGTCTGAAGGGATCTGGAGATCGATTGAATGTCCATATGACCCAAGGTATTCCCGGCAGACCAGATCAGCAGAGAAGATCGCATTCTTTGCTCCCGTCTCAACACCCATGTTGCAGATGCAGAGCCGATCCTCCATAGAGAGTGTCGCAGCACCCTCACCCCTGTATTCAAGGGCGCAGTATGTCGCCCCTTCCATACCAAGACGCGACACAACAGAGAGGGCGAGATCTTTTGCCTCTGCGGCACCGGAAAGCCTTCCCTCAAGCGTGATGCCGATCGTCTCAGGCACCCGGAACCAGGTCTCACCTGATGCCCAGATCGCGGCCATATCTGTTGCACCGACACCGGTGGCAAAGGCACCGAATGCTCCTCCCGTACAGGAGTGGGAGTCAGCTCCCACCACCACCTCTCCGGGAAGAATACGCCCCTCACTCATAATCTGGTGGCAGATGCCGCCGCCGCAGTCAGAGAATTGCATTCCTGCAGAGCGTGTATACTGCCTGAGTTCACGCTGGAGATCGGCGGTGAGCCCGGTATTTGCCGGGCAGATGTGATCGAAGAGGACCGAAATCTGCTCCGGATTCATACCCGCCTGCACACCCATAGATCGGAATGCCTCAAGGGTGAGGACACCGGTACCATCATGTACGTACGCACGATCCACCCGCCGATCAACGTACTCTCCGGCACTTCCACCAAGAATCCTTTCAGTGAGCGTCAAACTCATGCGAGAACCTCCAGTTCAGCCTGATGAATCAGCTGGAGGAGGATATCATGAGTGATGCAGCATTTGTGCTCGCCCCTCGCCTTCACCTGATCCAGTATCCAGCAGATCTGTTCTTCCCCAAGATCATGCCCCATTGACTGTAAAATATGTACAATCGCTTTTTTGCCGGTATGCTTACCAAGAAGGTAATGCCGCTCCCCCCCAACCAGATTAGGATGAATGTACTCGTACGTTGATG
>NZ_JARVGN010000226.1 GCF_029762515.1 Methanocalculus sp.
CAACACCCAAAACGGACAGATCCAAAAGCACCACTATTCATCAACCTTCGAAAGCCGGGGGGGGATGTCCGCTGGAGTGCAAGAGGGATACAGAACAGTCTCAAGACAATAGCCAAACACGCGGGGGTTGAGAAGAGGATCTATCCTCATGCCTTCCGACATGGCCGGGCAACGGACAGAGCAAGCCATTACACCGAACCAGAGATGCGGGTAAAGTTTGGATGGACCAGCGGATCAATGATGCCATCAACCTATGTTCATTTGAGCGGGCGCGATGTTGAAGACAAGGATCTGAGGCTTGCGGGTATTCTCACAGATGATCCAAGCCGGAACCAGAACCCGCTTGCACCGATTGATTGCCCTCGATGCAAGAGGAAGAATCCACCCGATGCGATGTTCTGCAATTGCGGTATGACCTTAAAGGAAGAGGCATTTAAGATCGTTGAAGAGGCAGAGGATCGGATGGAAGGCAAACTATCAGAAGATCAAAAACTGATGACCGACGTATTGACAGAACTGCGCGCTCTTCGTAAAGCGGGCAAAATTCAGACAGAAATAAGCAATTTTTGAAGAGATTGCTTTAAACAATATTCTTCTTTTTCTTTCAAAAAACAAAGGTATTTATACTCATAAACCAAATGTAAATTGCCGGATAGCATTGAAAGAAGCAATTTTGAATGTGACATTAACGTAAAAACACAACCTGCGCGAACGAATAAAAACGAACGAGCCGGCAAGGAAGCGCTTTTCTAAGAAAAAGCGCAGGATGTGGTTTAAATGACTAATTCAGACTTTGAGAGATCTATTCTCGATCATATTCGGGGTAATCCTGATACGACATTATCAAATCTCCACGCCAAATATGGCGCGGGATTGAGCTATCCCGGTTTTAAGCACCGTGTATGGAGGATGGAGCAGAGAGGGCTATTGATCACCCGGAAGAGATACGGGCGGTTATTCTGCGAGGTGCAATCATGATCGCGGTATCAGCACCAAACGAACCGATCATGATACGGCGTGATGTGCTTCACGCGATGCAACCAATATACCGGATCACCGCTGAAAAACTCGCAGAACGCGGCGAAGTCGTTATCATAGAAAAGGAGAAGAGCGATGCCCGATGAAATGCGGGGGAGCTTGCCGGGGGCGAATCCAGCAAGCCAAACGACAAACACGGCGGGTGTAAGTCACTCTTCTATTGATCGTTCTGCATACTTAAAGGTATTGTTGGATAAAGTTCTCGCAATGGAGCAGCGCCTGGAAGACGCGATCACGGCGATGGATGCCCGCTGGGAGGAATCACGATGAGCGCCTTCACCGTTGAAAGGACAATCCGGTACAGATGCCGATCATACCGGATCAGCACTTCGGGCGATACGGTCCGGGATGCTATCAAGTCTCTTGATTACGAGATCGCAGAACTCAGGCGATCACCCTGCGAGGAACCAGAGCCGGTTGTTCTCATTGATGATATCAAACGCAAGGAGCGACAGACACCCGCACAGCTGGAGCCGGGGGTATATCGGGGGATATGTGTCAATGTTGATCTTAAACAGCCGCCAGCCAGAATTGACAAAACCCTTCAGTTTGTTTTTCAATTGATTGATGCAAGCCTAAACGCGATCAACCAGTTCATAAAGGATTCAATCACCATCGGGCGCGGGGATGATGAAATCTCAAAGCGGCGGTTGACGAACTTAGCCAGATCCACCGGGGTATCTCGACTCAATGATACAAGTCAAATACTGAATCGTATTGTTGGTATAATCGTTGATCACCGGGGGCGGGTTGCAGCATATCAGGATGTGGGGGTTATCCGATGATCCCGGATCAGTTGAAGCGGGATGATCTTCTCTTTGTCGTTTTTGAGCCAAAGGGGGATAACAAAAACCCCAATTTTCCACGATGGAACGCGGTTGAGAACCTACTCAAACACGATGATCCCGAACTTCAGACAGGTATCGATCGAGATATGGTTATCGGATGCGCCGGGGCCCCAGGCGGCGGTATTGTCATTTTTGATGTGGACAAACGGGAGGAGGCAGATCCCGCCGGTATCATGGACATTTGCGGCGATACCTTCCGGGTATCGGGATACTCAGATGAACGGAAGTTTAAGGCGTTCTTTGATGTGGTAGATATCCCGGACGAATACAGAGACGGGCGCGGCAAACGCACGCTTCATGGAGTCGATGTATTCGTACCGGGGGGGTGGGGAACCATCAAAGGAGACGTTGATCCATGTTGGAAGGTGGGGGGCCAGTGTGTAATCCCGCCTTCCAAACACCATTCGGGGAGCCGGTATGAGGTCACAAACGATGTGCCAATCAAGCGGGCGAGATGGCAGGATATCAAGCACTTTTACCCGGATGATGTGGCAAAGGGTGAGGGAGGCAGGAAGCCCGCCAGAACGCCGTATATCAACGGAGCAGAGCCGATCCCAGAAGGGTATCGATACAGCACCCTCTTTAGTATAGCATGCCAGCAAAGAGAGCGTTTTGGCTTCAATAGCGACGAGATACACACCGTCATTTCTGCGGTCAATAAGAACCGATGCAACCCGCCGTTATTTGATGATGAACTCAGGAGGATCGCGGGATCGGCTGCGGGGTATCCGACGAACTCGAAACCTGATGATGAGGTAAGAGCCGCCGAACTGGCAGCGGGGTTACTTGCACCATATGAGAACCGGGCCGAAGACGAAACAGAGATCGCCAATGCAGATGATCTTGTATCGGGATACCAGGCACAAAAAATTAAGATGGATTTTTCCATTTTGCCGGGCGACAGCCTGATCTCAAAATATATCCAGCATATGCAGAAGCGATCGGATTCATACCCGGAATACGCTTTTACCGGGGCGCTTTTTGCTATATCGACATTGACACGAAGAAACGCCTTCATAAAATTTAATCATTCGGTGAAACCGTTTTTTCCGGGGGTCTGGATAATGAATCTCGGAGCCAGCACGATATCCCGGAAGAGCACGGCGCTTGATGCAATCGGTGATGTTCTCGAAGCAACCCTAAATGATGGATTGATTGATACGAGGGCCCCGCGACGGTGTGAAAACTCATTCAGCCCGGAAGGTTTTGTTGAGAGCATGGCAGAGCACCCGATCCAATATCATTTACTTGATGAATGTGGTCAACTGCTCGCGGATATGCAGAAATCGTACATGTCAAATATGAGGGATGTTTTTTTATCCATTCATGGCGGCGGCGATTACACGCGGCGGCGAAGTTCAAAGAAGGGGGGGGAACCGAACCGAACCGATATCATCAAACCGTTTTTTACGGCGCTTTTAACGACGACACCCGGCACTCTGGCAAAGCATACTGTTTTGTTGGATCTTCAGTCTGGATGGTTATTGAGATATCTCTATGCAATGCCGTCGTATCCCAAAGATTTTAAGGCATTTGAACCGGACGACGCCGCAATAAACGCAGAATACGACACCCTTATAAAATGGTTCAAAAGAATCAATGCGATATTTGCAGAGCACGTTATCCAGTTCGAACTATCAGCCGATGCGATGTTTATCTATCAATCATGGCAGAGGGATCAGGAATCCAAACTTACTGCTGAAAACGACGAACTGAAGTTATCGGCTTATGGCAGGTTATGCGACTATGTGCCCGTAATCGCGATCATCCATTCCATCACAGATCCCGCATTTCTGGATGCGGACTTCTCGAAGAGGTATATAGTGGGGCGGCGGGAACTGGAGATGGCGATCACTCATATTGAGGATTACTTTATGCCGGTCTTTCTGGAAGTGTGTGATATTGTTG
>NZ_JARVGN010000227.1 GCF_029762515.1 Methanocalculus sp.
ATTCTATACGAATTAACCTTCCGCCGTTCACCCTCAATTGCTATTTACTCGAGATTTGGCGATATCTTTATCTCTGCCTTCGATGCTAATGTCATTACTATGAGGAAACGTATTTATTCAATTTTGATATCCATTCTTCTGCTCTCTCTGCTTGTGACAGCGGTATCTGCTGTCTCAGTCTCAATTACCCCGACCCAGATAGAGGAGGGGGATACTGTCACCATACGAATAGCCGATCTTGCTGATAACCGGGTCTTTTCACTCAGGATGGAGTCTGCGATTGAGCTGCATGGAAAGACTGATTTTACCTACCAGGCGAATGCTGTTACAATACCCTTTGGGCTGAATACCCCGCGGGTCAGCCTTGTTGCCTCGCCGGTGACAAGGGCCGGTCTTGAGGCAGCAGAAGGCGATACCACAAAAGGCATGGCAAAATTAGGCAGTGGCAGTATTACCATTTCAGAGACGCTCAGCAGCATCCCTGCCGGTACGATTGATTTTCTGAAAGCCAACGGCATAGCCGAATCCGGTGCAGAGGCGGTGAATATGGTGCTTGAGCTCTCGGGAACAAAAACCGGACCCGATTCCGGGGAGATCACTTTTGGTATCGAAGGGATCTCGGATGGGAGCGCCAGGATCATCGTTCTCGTCGATGGCGCTGAGATAAACAATCAGCTGATCAGGATCGGCTCTCCGACAGTCGGGCTGCCGGTAACAAGCGTTCTCTCTGCCAGCACATCCGGGGATACGATCTCTCTCTCCTCGCTTGATGGTACTGTCCGGTTGCAGGCATCTGCTGGTTCCGTGACCAATGCGGCTGCAGGCGATCTCCGGATCATCCAGGCGGAGGCACAGCACCTCCCCAGTGACTGGAAGATGCTTGCAGGTGGATACATCATCTCGCCGGGCGACGTCTCTTTCACATCCCCGGCAACACTCTCCTTTGTCATGAGCGGGGATGCCGGTAACCCATTCCTCGCACTCTATGAAAATGGTGCCTGGACAATCATTCCATCACGTGTCGAAGGATCACATCTTGTCACTGATATATCCCGTGGTGGCCATTATGCGATGATGACATTTGTCGAGGAAGAGACTCCGGCGGCGAAGTCGGCAGGCGGCTGGGTGGCGCTGATCGGAGCGGGTCTGATCGGGCTCCTGATGGTGTTCCTGAGAAGGCGGGTCTGATCCCACCTTTCTCATCTATTCTACTTCCCAGATCATTGTGTGGATACCAACCGGTGTCTTATCTTTTTTTGAAGTTCGGGAAGCCTTTTTTGATCTCTCTCCCTCACAACAACAGGCGTCTCTCTGCGGGAGGGATATCACAGGGCAGCAGATGTGTTCAGAGAGATGGAAGCGACCTTTAAGCGCTTGTCGAAAAAGGCTGAATGAGGTTTTGTATCCCGGTCATTCTACCTTCAAGAAAGACTCCTCATCCCTCCGGGGGGGCACCGCCTACCCTCTCCAATTCCCGGAGTAGGCGATCCTTTCGGCCACCAAGCGGGGCTGAACCGCCCCGCCAGTGAGGATGGGAGCGCTCCCGCGCTTATGGGGTTTTATTGGATCTCCGTTCGATAGCACATATCGATGGCTGGCGCGTCCTGCCGCAGCTCAGTTTTTTTCTCTGGGATCACATCCCCCCGTCTTCCATAATCCGCCTCTTCGCTCACAGTTCAAGTTGGCAAACACGCCCCTGGCAGAAACAATTTGTCATTGAAATGATCATCAATATTTATGACTCAGAGCGCAAGTCTAAATAGTTCTGACATGGTGAGTATCCGTGTTAGCCGAGCGACCAAGGAGAAGCTGAAGAAGTTAAAGGAGGGGAACATGACATACGATGATGTAATAGCTCAGATGGTCGACGATGAAAACTGGGATGTCGAAAAATTAGATGCTGATCTAGATAAAATCGAGAAGAAATCTAAGTTTTACACATTCGAAGAGGTATTCAAGGGTTTATGAACTGATCTTCAGTGAGGAAGCGCTCAAATACCTATCACAAATACCAAAAAAAGACCTGGTACATGTTAAAGATATAATCTCCTTATGCCTTGGGAGAATTTCTGAAAAAGACAACGAAGCGGTGCAACAAGAAACTTCTCAAGGGTTCTAAGAAACACACGTATCGTCTCCACGTATCGATGACACACACCGCATTCTATCGTATAGATGACGAAAACAAGCGCGTCCTCATAGATGATGTGATGGGGATAAACCAGGCGCACAGCAAATACGGGTTATACTGATTCTCTTTTTATTATGAGGAGTCAATCGATGCTGGAGAACAGATAACCATTGTAACCCACCCTGACTTCCAGGTTGGTTCCGTTGCCACAATCTCCAGTTGTTCGTGGCCACGTTCTCCTGAAGATACGTGGGTCACCTGGGTACATTGTTCTCCGCCAGTGGGGTAGCCATGTGCAGATGGCAAAGAATACCGGTACCGGGGAGGGCACAATAACAATCCCCCTACACAATGAAATCGCAAGGGGTACCCCGAATAATATTCTGGGAAAAGTATCCCATAGGAACGGTATTTCAAAAGAAGATCTTCTTGCGATGCTCCGATAGGGGTTGCCTCCAGCCTGCTGGTCGCTATAGTACTATCTCTTACACCGCACCCCCATGGGCTTACCCATTGCCCGCACCCGGTACCATCGCTATCCGCGATTTATCCGGACCACCATGCTATCCTCATCCCCCCCTTCGGTGAAGGGGGCAGGGGGGTTTGCCGGGGTGATATAGGGTCGACGACAACAGATACACAAAGGAGACGAACGCTGCCTGTAAGCGATTGTCGGCATAGGATGACAGAGGTGTTGTAAGCCGGTCGTTTAACCCGACATTCGCCTTGAACTGACCCCTCGCTCCTCGGGAGGGAGCCTGGGGATGTTGGTGCCCATGTTGTTTCAGCCGGATCATAAATGAGCCAGAAGAAACTATTTTAACACAACCCTCTCTCTACTTCCATAAGATGAAACGGTTTGTCGCTATTGCAGACGGGCGTGTCCATGAGGTGGGATACAGGGAGCATGTCTTCGAAGAGACGTTTGGGACGGATATCTCGGGATATGTGAAGAACCTTGATACCGGCGAGGTTGAGATCGTTGCAGAAGGGCAGGAGAGCGATCTCCTGGATCTGATCAAGAAGATCAATATCATTCAGAGACCAATAGCCGTCCAGTCATTTCGTATCAACTGGGAGGAACCAACCGGAGCCTTCAGCAGATTTGAGATCATCCGTGGAGATATTCAGGATGAGACATTTGAACGGATGGATTATGCAGTAACTGTCCTCCGTAGTATTGATCGGAAGATGGATCAGAGTATTAATCTGCAAACTGTCGCTCTGGATAAGATGGATCAAAGTCTTAAACTGCACAATATGACTCTGGATAAGCAGGATCAGATGCTGGATAAGCAGGACCGAATGCTGGACAAACAGGATCAGATGCTGGACAAACAGGATCAGATGCTTGATATTGGGAGAGAGACGAAAGAAGAGATTGTCGGTTTGAGAAAAGATACTGGAAAATATCTTGAAGATGAATTCAGGGAGATCAAAAAGAAGCTCTCCTCTATCGAAGATGCTCTCGTCAGGGCAGGTATCCAGGTATAATATTCAGGAGAGCTGCTCTCCCTATACTTCCCATATTCGTAACACATAGGTAGGAACCCCTGCCAATACCAGTTCCTCTCCAATCTTCGAACGGGTTGTCTATCTGTAGCTGACTCACCAATATCCAGGGTGAGTAGGGGGT
>NZ_JARVGN010000228.1 GCF_029762515.1 Methanocalculus sp.
TCTTCTGCGCCATAAATTGCACGGCCGACGATCACACCATCCACAAGCTCTTTTACATCTTCAGGAGATGCACCCTGGGCACCAACACCGGGAGAATAGATCTTCATCGCACCAACAAGCTCCCGGAGTGCCGCAATACGGGCGGGCCGGGTCGCCGGTGCAATGATCCCGTCTGCTCCGGCAAGAGCGGCCATCCTGCAGAACGATTCGGCCACCCCCCCGGAGAACCATTCCGCTCCTCCGGGGTGGCTCATCTCACAGACGACAAAACATTCTCCCCCATGTGCATGTGCGGATTCGACACAGGCGGCAAGCGAGTCACTCCCCGGAAATGCATGGCAGATAACAGCTGAACAGCCGGCATCAAAGACAGAATCACAGATGAGTGTGTTGGTATTTGGAATATCCGCCACCTTGAAGTCCGCAATCACCGGAACGCCGAGTGCAGCAATCTCACCGGCAACCGACAATCCTGCTCCAAGGACAAGAGGGTAGCCGATCTTGATCGCATCAACGTACTGGGCAGTTGATTCTGCAATCGCGAGTGCCCTGTCCCGTGAGGTGGCATCGAGGGCAAGGATCAGGGTACTCATGTTACCAGCCTCTCCAGGGTGGCGGCAATAAGCAGTGGCAGCGTGATCGTTGCATCCCCATAGACCGTCATTGCACGTGCCTCTTCGTTGATCTTGCCCCAGGAACGTGCCTCGTCAAGAGTTGCCCCGGAGAGGCCGCCAAGATCGGGGCGATCGCCGGTGAGCTGCACGGCATAGGAGAAACCATTCTCGGTCATCAGCATGCTCTGGAAGATGAAGTTCTTTGGAACACCGCCACCGACAAGGAGTGCCCCGGCACGCTCAAGCGAGAAGCACCGGTTCATCAGATCCTTCATATCAAGGAACGCATCGATAACAACCCGGCCCGACTGCGAGAAGAGCCAGTACTGGAGGCCTATCATTGAGTCCTGGATAGCGGGGCAATAGACAGGAATACCTTTCCGTGCTGCTGTGGCAAGGATCCCGGAGTCCAGCCGCTCTCCGATATGCCGGAGAAGGGAGGATATTGAGATGACCGAGCCCTCGGGGAGTTCGGAATAGACCTCCTGCATAAACTCCTCGAACCGCTCGAATGCCTCGGTCGGAAGATAGACATCATAGATACGGTTGATCTCCTCGTGCCTGAGATCGACATCATCACATATCTCGGTCCCATGATAGTGGTGGCACCCGATCGCCTCGATGATATCATGCGTCAGGTTGGCTCCGGTTGATACGAGAATATCAATATATCCGCATTCAAGGAGATCCGAGACAATTCCACCCATACCGGCAGGCACCATCGCCCCGGCAAGGCCAAAAAACCGCGTTGCCTTTGGATCAGAGAACATCGCCTCGGTGATAGAGACCGCCTCGGCAAGCGATCCCCCGTTATATGCACCAGCTGCACCCATCGCATCGACAAGCTCCGATACCGTCATCCCCGGCCGGATATGCATCTGGCATACCGGATCATTGCATTCGTGTTGCATCCTCACTCAACCATATACAGGTTAGCTTCCCGCATGATTAAGCCATTAGCTTTTGGAGGGTTGGCCCGGGTTTTCATTAAAAGAGAATGGAGGAGTTGTCCCCAACCTTATACAAACCCCATTCAATCTTCAGTCATAAAGAACCGGACAGCACCCGGCGCATGCCTGTTGATCTCCTCAAAGAAGTAGGTGCCAAGTGCCGGATCCGAATCATCGATCGCCGCAGTAATCGTCCTGACAAGCCACGGAGAGAGATCCGGACCCTTCTCAAGAGAATTCATCACCACGACAACTGCTTCATCAACCTCGATTTTATTCTTCCATCGGTATGCCATATGCTCACCAGACCGATGATTGGATGGAAAGTATATAAATTTTATTATTATCGAACCTTCAACCGCCCATCCTTTCCGGTGATCCTCCCGGCAGAGCGGAGTGCATCCACAAGCTGCTGCACCATCTCCTGTGATACATCAAACCTGAGAGGATATGCTTCTTCATCAATGGGTACCGTTTTCCCGGATATATTCTGAGTGATTTCAAGCAGTGTTGCCGCACCTTCCTGAATCAGCGAGACGATCTCATCAGCCAGGGTAAGCAGGAGGAAGAACTGCTCGAGAAATGCAACAAAACTTTCCTCTTCAGGATTCGTTCCCTGGATAGAATCAATGAGATCTGTTGGATCCGAACTGAAGATCACATCAATCCCTAACTGGACAGAGAAGAGCGTCTCTGATGAAACAACCCGCTCACCCCTTAACCCTGCCTCCTCAAGTGCCTCTTTCTCAGGGAAGAGGAGGAGCGGAATCGGGACAGCAATCATATGGCTCCCGGAATCAACCTCCCTGACGACATGAAGGCGATCATCTTTCTCCTCTACATACCCATCCCTGACATACTCAAGAACCCTGCGGGCATCCTGCGTAAGGGAAGCCAGTTCCTCATCAGAGAGTGAATCGGTCTTCTCATATGCGGCCCTGAGATAGCTGCCCCCGTCAGCTTTTATCGCAGAAATGATCCGGGAGAATGCTTCCTCTTCAAGCCTGACAATCTCAGAAGCGATCCCAAGCGCCTCTTCATCCCCCTCATCCTCATGAGATAATGAACCAATAAACGCCCCAAACGAATCTATTGTGCCAAAAGCCACCTCCAGAGAGGTGAGTGTCGTCTCAACAGTGAGACGGGCAGATGATCCTGACTTCTTCAGGATGCGAACAGACTGCTGGGCATCCTCGCGGGCAGTAAAATGAAGGGTAAGTTCCTGTGACATGCAGTTGTTTTTTCATTCCTGAAGAGATGAAACCTCGCTTCTGTTCGAAAAATGGTTGCCAGGAAGAGTGGTTGGGTTATTGATTGGATGAATCGGAGAGGCCGGATTCAAAGACGAGGGTGAAGTACCGGGCAGCAAAGACCGTCACCATTGCATAGATGAAGAATGCCGGAATATACCCGATCAGGGAGAGTTCCATCATGTATCCCGCCGGGAGAGAGACAAGGAATGCGATGATGGTATAGAAGACAACCGCAGAGAGATATGAGACGACACCAATCCTTCTGATATGGGCCAAAATCGCACTGAATGCAAAGGCATCGCGGATCTTCCCTGTTCTGGCTGTTCGGATCACCCCGATCATCGAGAAGAGGATGACAACAGCATACAGGAGTATGATCCCAACAATCAGAAAGAAGACGAAACCTATCTCTGAGAAGAGAAGGCCTGATTCGGCATGAGTAATAAGATTCAGCAGGAGATCCCCCTGGGATCCGACGATGATGATCGCCCCGATAAACGGGAGTGCATAGATGAATGAGACGATTGTCAACCTGATTCCGTCAATGAAGAGTTCGAGCGGCTTTGAGAGATCCGGGGGTTTTGATCCTCCACGGTAAATCCGTGCCGTATACCCATAAATCAGGGGGAAAATAGCGACCATACCCATCAAAAGAGGAACCCTTACCGGCTTATCCCGGATCGTGGCCATGGTAAACGCAGCCGACTCCTCAGCAGATGCAAAGAGATCGATCATATCAGCAAAGAGTCGACGGGATCAGATATAATCCTCCCGACTGTAATCCTTTGGAAAATCCGGAATAACAGGCTCTCCCCGGCAGAGGGGACGGGCAAGATGCCGTCTGGCGGAAGGAGGGACCTCATACCACCCCGGATGAATCGTCCTCTCCTGATAGCTGATACAGGGCTCCCGGCTCCTTGCCCCGCATACCCGGCATTTATA
>NZ_JARVGN010000229.1 GCF_029762515.1 Methanocalculus sp.
ATCGCCTTTCAGGTTGCTCTGATGAGCAAGGTTTTATCACCTCTGTCATCCTGCTCCCTCGCTACCCCGCCCCCCGATACCCGCGCCGCACGTGCTTCAAACTACTCACGCAAAAAAGCGAAGAGGCTTTTGTCTTTTCAGTTTCCCCTCAATCTGTCTCTTTATGATGGGAATTGCAGGAATACTTAAAAAATGCTCATGATGCCATCTGGGGCAACAGGCATACAAGATGAAAATGATGGGTGTTCCCATGCATTTTCATATAAAAGATGGTTAGAGATCGATTCCAAACTTCTCTGCATTTCGATCGGCGATCGCCTGAATCTTTGCGATCTCCTCTTCATTTTTCTTTGGCTTGAAGAGGTGGCGGAACCGTTTTTGGACAGAGAGATATTCTTCGACTGGTTTTCGTTTTACTTTCTTGGCTTTCTTAACAGTGCCATCAACCATCTCATAGTTGACCCAGAGTCCTGTCTCAACCGCCAGCTTTCCGACCTCAAGGGTCTTACTCCCCTCAAAACCCCATCCAGTGCAGCAGGGGGCATGCACCTGGATGTAGCAGGCACCCGGTGTGTTGACTGCCGTTTCGACCTTCTTCATGAGATCGGTCGGGTATGCCATGGTTGCTGTTGCAACATAGGGTGCACCATGGGCAGCAAGGATCGCGGGAACATCCTTCTTCTGATGCTTGTTCCCCATGGAACAGGATCCGGCCGGGCTTGTTGTTGTGCTGGCATCAAAGGGTGTTGCACCGGATCGCTGGATGCCGGTGTTCATGTACGCCTCATTGTCATAGCAGATATAGGTGATATCGTGGTTCCGCTCAAAGGCGCCGGAGAGGCAGAGCATCCCGATATCAACCGTTGCTCCGTCCCCTCCGATGATAATGACCTTCTCCTTCCTTCCCTGTCTTTTAAGTGACGCTTCGACTCCGGAGGCAACCGCACTTGCATTCTCAAAGAGGGAATGAATCCATGGAACCTTCCAGGCAGTCTCAGGGTAGGGTGTTGAGAAGACCTCAAGGCAGCCGGTTGGAGAGACGACGATGGTGTTTTCGCCTGCCCCTTTCAGGATCATCCTGACTGCACTTGCTGCTCCGCACCCTCCGCAGGCACGGTGGCCGCACTCGAACAGCTCTAATGTTTTATCAACCATTTACAACAACTCCTCGCGCAGTCCATAGAACATATCGCCGGATCCCTTCTCGGCAAGATCCACGATTGCTTTGATATCCTTCTTCCGGATGTCCCGTCCTCCGAGGCCGAGGATGTAATCGTAGACATCGATTGATGAGCCATAGAGTGCGTCTTTTACCTCAAGTGCAACTGCACCTTTTGATCCAAGAGAGACATTCTTGTCAAGTACAGCAACGGTTTTGATATGGGAGAGAGCGCTTGCAATCTCCTCGTCAGGGAATGGCCTGTAGCAGCGGATCTTCAGGAGCCCGACTTTTTTGCCGTCAGCCCGCATCTCGTCGATTGCATCCTTGACGGTTCCGCAGATTGAACCCATCGCAATGATGGCTGTCTCTGCATCTTCAAGCTTGTACCCCTCGATGAGTCCGGAATAATCTCTTCCGAACTGTTCGCCAAAGAGGGCGCCATATTTCCGGATCGCCTCTTTTGTACGGAGCATCGCCCGCTGGTTTTCGTACCTGAATTCAAGGTAGTAATCCGGCGTTGCGTACATTCCAAACGATATCGGGTCCTTTGCATCGAGTTTCTGGTATGGGTTGAATGCCGGGAGGTAGGCATCGACCTCTTCCTGTGATGGCATATCAACCGGCTCGTAGGTGTGGGTAAGGATAAACCCGTCGAAACAGACGAAGGCCGGGAGGAGGATGTCGTGGTCCTCGCAGACCCTGTATGCCAGGATGTGGAGATCAAGTGCCTCCTGGTTGTCTTCTGCATAGAGCTGGATCCAGCCTGAATCACGGAGTGCGATTGAGTCCTGTTGATCATTCCAGATTGAGAGCGGGGCGCTCATAGCCCGGTTTGCAATCGTCATCACGATCGGAAGGCGCATCCCTGCAACATTGAAACAGACCTCAAACATCAGGGCAAGTCCCTGTGAGGTGGTTGCCGAGTAGGTGCGCGATCCTGCAGCAGATGCACCCAGGCAGGCAGAGAGTGCTGAGAACTCACTCTCGACACAGATGTATTCCGACTGCAGGCGGCAGTCTGCAACCATCTGGGCGAGCGCCTCGACGATATGGGTCTGGGGAGTGATTGGGTATGCGGCGATCACTTCCGGACGGCAGAGCCTTGTTGCCTCAGCAACTGCGTGTGATCCCTCAAGTATCTCTTTCATTATTTCTCCTCCTTTTCCATCTTGATCGCATCTCCTGGACACTCTTCTGCACAGAGGCCGCACCCTTTGCAGTAGTCGAGATCTGGAATATACTCTTTTTCTCCCTTCACTTCGATACAGCCCTCAGGACAGATCAGCGAACAGATCCCACACCCGGTACACTTCTCCTTCTCAACGATCGGGTAGAAGACCCGCCATGAACCGGTCTTGTTGTCACGGCCTTTGCCGGGCCGGGCAGTGCATGCGATATTGAGCGGCATTATGCGCTGCCTCCTTTAATCATCTCATATGCCCTTTGCGAGGCCTTGATATTCGTGTCGGCGAGCTTGCCTTCGAATCGTCCGCGAAGTGCGTCTTCCAGTGCGGAAAACTCAATCTCACCGGTTGCTGCGGCAAAAGCACCCATCAGAGCGGTGTTTGTGATCGGAAGCCCGATCTCTTCGAGTGCGATTATGGTTGCATCGATTGTAATGATCGAAACTCCATCAGGAGCAGAATAGCCGCCGGTTTTTTCAGTATTGATGATGGCAACTCCTCCCGCTTTCATTCCTGCAAAGACATTGATGTCCGCAATCAGCGTGCTGTCCTGCACGATGATGTAGTCAGGTTCATACACCTGGCTTCGGAGTCGGATCTTCTCGTCACTAAACCGAACAAACGCCTGCACCGGAGCGCCACGTCGTTCGACACCAAAAGCAGGAAAAGCCTGGGCAAAGACTCCGCCCTGAAACGCGGCAACTGCAATGAGTTCTGCCGCGGTGACGGAGCCCTGTCCTCCTCTTCCATGGATGCGTAATTCTCTCAAGAAAAACCCCATATAATCTTACACGATTAATCATATATAATTACGGCATGGGGGATTCAAAATCGGTGAATGACTTTTCAGATCATATCAAAAATGACCGGGATTCCAAGAATCTCTCTATTTCCTCCGGCAATATCCCGTGCAATCATTGAGAGGCCGCGTGCTGCTGCCCATTCGTCATAGATGGCAATATCACGTCCAATGAGGGATTGCACCTCTTCTGCAATGACCGGAGCGCAGGATCCTGCAAGTGCCACCCGGGCATCTTTTGCAAGGAGGAGCATGGATGCAATCTCCATTGCGGCAAAGAGTGCGACAGTCTTCATCTGAAGATCTTCCGGCATGGTAGAGCTGACCCCCGCCTGCATGAAAGCCTCGTTTGCGGTCTGCTGGTGGCTGTCGATCCGCCGTATTGCATCGACATCGAGTGCGCCGTGCCTGGTTCCCGGTGCAAAGATGCATGCATCGAATGCTCCAACGATTTTTTTGTTTTTTACAAGAAGAGTGACGGTATTTGAGCTGGTATCGGAGACGACGAAGGTCTCCCCCAGATCATGTGAAACAAGGTAGGCGATCCCGATCTTCTCGGGGCTCGTCTGGTGCGAATAGATCTTGAATCTCGGATCGGTATCTGATCCAC
>NZ_JARVGN010000022.1 GCF_029762515.1 Methanocalculus sp.
ACCTGCACCCCGAAACAGGTCTCCTTGATCATAATGCCCATCGCAACCTCGTAGGCGGCGATAGCAAGATCCTGCGGGGTGGTCGTTGGTGATTCGACGAAGACATATTTCGTCTCGGTGCCGACATACTCGGGATTGTACTCTTTCATCTCTTCACCTCCCTGATATAGACGGGCATTCCTTCCTTGAGCTTCCCAAGCTTCTCCAGATCGTGCATGGTTCCGATGATGTTTGTTCCCTCAAAAGGCTCAGCAGTCGGGCCGAACTCGGCATTCTCCGAGTCACGCACCCCGACAAGCCCGGCCCCTCTCCGGGATGCATTCGTCATCCCAAGCGAGCGCTTCGGAACAGAACCAACAGGTATATTCTCCGGGATGATATTGATCTTCTCGGGGATATCCGGTTCAAACAGCCAGACATCATCAAAACTGAAGAAGAACGGGAGCATGCCGATCGAGTACCTCTTCAGCCCTGTGAACCTGCGGAATATATCGACGGTGCGGGGGGCCATCTCATCAAAGAGCGTGACATCGATGACATCATTCTGATCCATCGTTGTGACGGCCACCTGCTTCTCTTTCAGCACCTGGAGGGTGGTGCCCGGCTCCTGGCTTATGATAACCCGTTTGGCGATCTCTGAATCAGCATTCAGAGAGATACCCCGTTTCTTTGCATATGAGAGGGCATCTCCAAGATGCATGCCCAGCAGATCGAACCGCTCCGGTTCACAGACAACAGCACATGATTCTCCCTCTGAGATCAGCCTGATGAGTTCGATCCCATGAGTCACCTGCCCGATGACGGTGTGGTGCGGACTCGTTGCCACATCATCGCGGTAGATATAGATCGCACCGGAGAGCTTCCCTTTCGTCCGTGCGGTTACCGCACCTTCACGCCGGGGGGCTTTCTGTTCATGCCTGATATCCATGCGGCCGAGATGCGCATCCATGCAATGAGTGGATGTGGTTCTCTCTGCATGGAAGATCCCGGATTGCAGGGAGAAGAGGAGGTGATCCACCGAATCAGCAAACGTGGTATCAATATTCTCCCCGGAATAGCCGTCTGCATGAATCCGGATATGGGAGATGATCTCCATCCCCTCTTCAAGAGGGAGGGAGAGATCGGTTGTCGTAATCGTATGGGTGCTATCAGCCCAGCTGATCATCCGCTCGATCCCGGTGATCCGATCCCCGGTATCAAGCCTGTCAACTGCACCACGACCGGCAACAACACGGCCGATGATCCCTCCGCCTTCTGCTGCACCGTGATCTGCCTGGTGCTCTTTTCTGGATACGATCAGGTAGGAGCGTTGTGTTTCATAGCCTCCACACCCGATCAGGATATCTCCGCGTGCATACCGGGAAGGACGGCGTGAAGGTTTGAAATCGGATGGAAAAGGCCCAAATGCCGCGGCGTACCGGTCAGACCAGTGGAGAGCCGGGTTGAAGGATGCATCATGCGGATCGGGAAGGCTCACGCTGCCATCCGGGATCTCGGCAACAAACTCCCCTTTGGTGGTGGTGATCCGAAAATGGCGTGTCACCTCTTCAGAGACGACACCGGGCCTGATGATTGCCAGGGATAATGCCGGGTTATGATCGGGAAGGATATCCTTCAGGCATGCTCCATCATCTGCCTGGATTGCCGTGCCATCCAGAGTGACCCTGACCATGCTATTCTCCCGCGATAGCCTTGTTCATGATGTCGCGTTCTTCTGCGGTGAGAAGATCCATAATCTCCTGTGTCGGACCGATAGCAACGATCTTGCCTCCACGCATCAGTGCGGCGCGATCGCAGACCTCCTGCACAAACTCCATGTCATGTGAGACGATAACAAAGGTTTCGTCCATCTCCTCACGTGAGTGAAGAATTGAATGCTTTATATCGACTTTTGTGATCGGATCCATGGTTCCGGTCGGCTCATCGAGGATGATGATCTTCGGCTCACGTATCAGGACCTGTGCCAGCGCAACACGGTGGCGTTCCCCTTCAGAGAGGGAATCAGGCTGCCGGTTCAGGATTGCCCGCCCCTTCTCTTCAGTGAAGCCTGCCATCTTCAGGGTGATCATCGCCTTCCTGATGGCAAGCTCCTTTGGAAACTCAAGACCGATCGAATCTGTCAGGTTGTCAAGGACGGATCTGTGCGGGAAGAGGTCGTATTCCTGGTGAAGGAGGCCGATGTACATCTTGGCACGGCCACGGAACTGGTATCCCGGACGGGTCATATCGACCCATTCATCACCGATCTTGATATCGAGCCTGCCGCTTGTAGGCTCAAGGATCCCCGAAATAATCCGTGAGAGTGTCGTCTTTCCTGCACCGCTTGTCCCGATGATGCCGAAGATCTCCTTCTCCCGGATCTCAAAATCGACCCCGTCAACGGCCCGGATCACACCCCGGTCAACGGATATATATCGCTTCTTTAAATTTTCAGATCGAATGAGGGCATTACCAAACTCAGGTGCTGCAAAGACCTCGTCATCATGGTGATCTTTCATGAAGGTGGCGATAACCTCTTCCGGGGTTCCGGTGGCGGTGATCTCGCCGTCTGCAATGAGGATCGCACGATCCGCGACATCCTTGATTGCCTGGGCAAAGTGGGAGGTGATGATCATCCCCATAGATGCGGAGCTTGCAGCCTCTTTCAACATCTCATGAACGACACGAGCCATCTTCGGGTCGAGGGTTGCGGTTGGTTCGTCAGCGAAGAGGAGGAAAGGTTCTTTTGCAAGCTGGCGCGCAAGAACCACGCGCTGTTTCTCACCGCCGGAGAGATCACGGGCAATATGCATCATCCGGTGCGAGAGCCTCACCTCATCGAGGAGATCAGCGGCCCGTGATACTGCTTTTCCTGAGGGATAGCCGGTATCTTCGAGTGCCCTGAGGACATTCTCGATGACACGGTCGTTTCCATACAGCGCAAATGTCCGCTGGAACATAATCGCGGTTCTCTGCATCAGTTGGCGTTTTGTAGAATCGTCCTCATTCCAGAGATCTACATCTCTCTTCTGAAGGGTTCCGGCATTACAGCGGGAACAGGTGGATTCAGCCTTGCTTGCAAGCTCAATCCGACCGCAGGAATCACACCTCGAGATGTGGTATATGACCCGCCCCCCAGTCGGCGGTTGATCGATTCCACGGATAAGGTGAATCAGGACGGTCTTTCCTGCACCGCTCCTGCCGATGATACCGACGGTTTCACCTTCTGAGATCTCAAGATTGATGTTATTGAGTACTCTCGCGCCATTAAAGTCCATGCAGAGGTTTTCGACTGAGATAAAGGGTTTCATGAAGCAGCCTCTTGAGTAGTATGTAGAAGAAGGAGCATATTAGTCTTTATATGTGAACAGTCTTCCCGGGATCTGATCGCAAAATCTCTTCAATAATACAGATTACTTCATTGAGTTCATGAATCGTATAGTTGGCAGCAGCTTCCAGAGCTTCAATCCGCTCACCGGGCTGCTGCTCCGAAAGGATGGCAATATCCGCCTCCCTCATCGCCCGGAGATCATTGATCCCGTCTCCGACCATCAGGACGGTATCATAATTGTCTTTTAATCTCCGTACGATCTCCGCCTTCATCGTCGGGGTGGCAACGCCGAAGATCCGGTCATGCGGGATGCCGAGATAATCTCCCATCCGCTCAAGTTTTGATCCCCTGTCCCCTGAGGCGATGAAGGTGGCGATCCCCATCTGGTGGAGCCGGGTGATCGTCTCTTTCGCACCGGGAAACGGGCTTCCCCCGGCTGTTATTGCGAATTCGATCATCCTGCTTCTGACATTGAGGATCACGCCCGAGTTGATCGCTATCACCGGCTTGATGTGGCTGCACCGGTTCCAGACACTGCGTATCGTCTCCTGGAGATCGCCAACAGCGGCATACTCTTCATGATAGAGGATATCGGCCACTTCATCCTGGGTGATCACGCGGCGCCCGCAGGATATGCCAAATTCAATTTTTTTCCTGCAGAGAAATGCAGAGAGAAGCTCGTCTTTGTCTGCTTTAATGACATCCTCGGAGTGTACATGGAGAAGCACCAGGATTCGATCGGGATCATCAAAGGTGAGAGTGGTTGTCTCTATCTCCTCGATGATCTTTCCTGCCGAGATCTCTTTTGCAACCCGGTAGGTACGGAGGAGCGTCCCGGCACTGTCAAAGACTACTGCGATCGTCATCCAAAAGCCACCTTTATCAATGATAAGTACCGTCGATTGATATATGCCACTGATCAGGACAGCAGATGCCATCCGCTCGATGGAGATACGGGGTGCCGGACGGATTGCGCGTGCAGCAGCAGCAGCACTCAGGGACCATGCCGGGGCAACAGAAACAACAGTGAAGGCTGCTTTTTGTGAAGAGATGAACTGGGCAGCAGCCCTCCTCCGTTCCACCCGCCCGACAGCCGTCTCACTCCCCAATGCGATTCATATCGTCATGCGGGGCCTTGAGGATGCAGCAGATGCGGAAGATGCGCGCGGTATTGTCCAAAGAAATGCAGATGCCTTCATCCGGTCCTCTGAAGAGGCTGTTTCAATGATCGCCACAATCGGTGCGAACCAGATCAGGGATGGAGATGTGATCCTCACCCACTGCAACTCAGAGGCGGCACTCGCCTGTATCATCGAGGCGAAGCGGCAGGGAAAAAAAATTGAGGTCTATGCGACCGAGGTCAGGCCATGGAACCAGGGTCTCCTGACAATCAGGGTACTGAACCAGCATGAAATCCCAACACACTATATCGTCGATTCAGCTGTCCGCGCCTTCATCAATGATGTCGATATAGCGATCGCCGGAGCGGATGCAGTCTGTTCCGATGGGAGTGTCATAAACAAGATCGGGACCTCCCAGATCGCCCTTGCTGCACACGAGGCACGTACCCGGATGATCGTTGCTGCCGAGACCTACAAGTTTGCACCCCGCACCCTCGCCGGGCATACCATCCCGATCGAGGAGCGGCCGGGCTCTGAGGTGCTTGCTGAAGATCTTGCATCTGAGCTCCCTTTTGTAAGAGTTCGAAATCCGGTCTTTGACGTAACGCCGGCAGCATATATCGATGCAATCGTGACGGAAACAGGCCTGATCCCTCCGTCATATGCCCCGTTCATCATCAGGGATCATCTCGGATGGGATCTTTCGATGATCAGATAAGACGGTGTCTGAGGTATCCGGATGCCGGATCACCCTTCGATTCCGTGGATGATACATTTTATAGCTCCCCGGACAAGGTAAATGAGAAGATTACATGAGGAGATGTTCATGGGAGTACAATTTGTAAAATTACAGGGAAATGGCAATGATTTCATCCTGATCGATGAGATGGAGAACGAGATCATCCCTGAAGAGATGAAAGCCGCTTTTGCGATGCTCTTCTGTGACCGCCGGTTTGGTATCGGGGGCGACGGTGTCCTCTTCATCTCAAAGTCCGAATCTGCGGATGTCAAAATGCGCCTCTTCCAGCCCGATGAATCTGAGGCAGAGATGTGCGGAAACGGGATCCGCTGCCTTGCACGGTATGCATATGATCAGGATTACATCAAGAAGGAGAGCACGGTCGAGACGCTCGCCGGTATCATGCCGGTTACTCTTGGATACCAGAATGATGAGTTCTATGCAACGATCACAATGCCAACCCCGGCATTTGCAAGGAGCAAAATCCCCGCAACCGGGACAGGCGAAGATGATTACTCGGAGCATATCGGCACCTATCAGGTTTATGCCGTCAATACCGGTGTTCCCCATGCGGTCGTCTTTGTCGATGAGATCGGGGCGATCGATCTGATGAAGCTTGGACCAACCATCCGGAACCATCCCACCTTCCCAAAGGGTGCGAATGTCAACTTTGTCGAGAAGGTTGATCAGAACCTTCTCAGGATCAGGACATTCGAGCGGGGTGTTGAGGCCGAGACCTGGTCCTGTGGAACCGGTGCTACAGCATCTGCGGCGGTTGCCCACAAGCTCGGTTATGTTAAGAGCGATTGCATCGTTGAGACGAAGGGTGGCCCGCTTAGGATCCGCTTTAATGAGACGGTCACAATGACCGGCCCCGCCGAAGTCGTCTTCATCGGGATGATCGAGCTCTGAAGAGAACGAGTATTGATAATTCCGGGATTTATCCCGGATAATCGTTTTTAT
The DNA here is from genome assembly GCF_029762515.1 of Methanocalculus sp. Classification (GTDB taxonomy): domain Archaea; phylum Halobacteriota; class Methanomicrobia; order Methanomicrobiales; family Methanocorpusculaceae; genus Methanocalculus. Next base: position 6,134 of record NZ_JARVGN010000022.1, read on the forward strand.
TGATATACTGCCCGATTTATCTCTGCATAAAGATCAGCATGATCTGATCCCATCTTCTGTAATGGCAAAATCAAATGATTCCCCTTCCGGGCGGGATCGATGCTTCATGACGATCGCCCGGCGGGTGCTGTCTCTCCGTTCGATCCTGATGATCGCCTTTGAGATGTGTGACAGGGTCGTTCCGCCGAGACCTGAGAATGTGCCGGTTGACGGATCCATGTACACCTGGTTGGTAATTAAGACCGGAACCTGGTTTTTTCGCGCAATTGCCAGAATCTCGATCATCTGTTTCCCAAGCATCCGCTGCACATCGCCCCGTTTCTCCAGTTCTGATCTGTAAAGGGCGGTTGCCGAATCCATCACGATTAAACCGATCCTCTGTTTTGTGAAGATCTTCTGTGATTCAATGATCATCAGCCCCTGTTCGGCAAAATCGATCGGCTCATACAGGTAGAGACGGGTGGCAAGTTCCGGTGCGGCATCCTCGCCACCGCAGATCTGGACGAACCGATCGGGTGAGAATCCTTCGGTATCAAAGAAGATGACCCCGGCACCCTCCTTCAGGGTGGCAACCGCCGCTATGATGGCGAGCGTGCTCTTGCCGCTCCCCGGCTCCCCATAGATCTGGGTGATCATCTGCCTCTCAAGGCCGCCACCGAGGATCCGGTCCAGATCCGGGCTGCCTGTGCTTACGCGTCCTGTCTCCACCCTTCCAGCTCCCGGTATGCGATCTCCTCGGCTCTCCTCTTCAGATCACGGACACTCAGCCCATGCCGCTCAGCGGCGGTAGCAACAGCATCGAACTCTGCTTTTACGGAGATGATCTTTCCCTGTGAGTACCCGATCTTCACGGGAATCTCGTCTCCTTCCGGTATCCGGATGGTGATCACCAACCGATCCGCAATGAACCGGTGAACCGACGGAATGCACCGGACTCCGAGCGTTCCCAGCTCTTCTGCCATGACGCCCGCAAGGCGCTCAGAATCTTCCCTGCGGCAGATCACCCGGATCAGATGGCCGGGCCTTCCCTTCTTCATGATGATCGGAATGGCTGACGCATCCCGTGCACCCTCGCGGTGGAGACGGGCGATCGTATAGGCGATCACCTCGCCATCGACATCGTCGACATTCGTCTCCAGGATATCCACCGTCGGGAGGCTCTCACTGCTCTCAAGGATCATCACCCTGAGGACATTCGGACGGTCTTTTGGGTCTCGTGTACCCGCACCATACCCGACTGCGGCGATGGTGCCGTTCTCGTCTCCTCCCGGAAAGGCTGCCGTGAACTCTGCGAGAAGTGCAGCCCCCGTCGGGGTGACCAGCTCCCCGGTCTCTTCCTCCGTCCTTCTGGTGAGAAGCCCTGAATCTTCAAGGATATACGCAGTTGCCGGTGCCGGAACCGGCATGATCCCATGCAGAGACCTGACCGTCCCCCTGCCAAGCGGGATCGGGAGGACTGCGACAGCATCCGGTGCAAGTGAGAGGAGGGCGGTGCATGCCCCGATCACATCCGCAATCGCGTCATCCGCTCCGACCTCGTGGAAATGGGCATGGTCACCATGGACGCGGGTCTCTGCATCATGGATTCTTGAAAAGATCCGCGCCGCCATCTCCTTTACCCCGGCTGTCGCATCAGCCTCCCTGAGGCGGGTGAGGACCTCATCCAGCGTCCGGGTACTCTCCCCCGCATGCGTCCTCAGGTATGTCGACCCGATACCACACCGCAAAACCCGTGATATCTCCGGTTTTCCGACAAGTGAGGCCATCGCCCGGATCACCGCCTCCTCATCAGCACCAGCGGCAAGGAGGGCTCCTGTGATCATATCTCCCGCAGCACCATTCACCGGGTCAAAGAGGATCGTCCGCATCGAAAAAACACTACTTATATGTCCGGGCACCGTTGACAATAAAGTAATGCCTGAAGTGTACCTGAAGGTCGATTCGGCCTATCCTGAAGATCTGGGTGGAGGGAAGGCACGCCTCGATCCAGAGACGATGCTCGCACTCCGTGTCTCCCCCGGCGATCTGATCAAAGTCGAGGGGAAGAAGGAGACGCTCGCAAAGGTCTGGCGTGCGATGGCGAAAGACTGGGATCAGCAGAAGATCCGGATCGACAAATTCACCCGTGAGAATGCGGCTGTTACCATCGGCGATCGCGTGAAGATCTCTAAAGTGGAGGCGGTGATCGAGGCAAAAGAGGTGGTGATCGCGCCGCCCGAGAACCTGCCCCCACACCTGACCATTCATATGGAGCATGCCGCACAGGGTCTGATCAACTACCCGGTTTCGATCGGCGATGTGGTTCCGATCCGTGCGATGATGATCCCCCAGCTGATCGAGTTCAAGGTGATCTCCCTTGAACCAGAGGATGCTGTAATCATCACCAGAAATACCACCATCACCGTATCCGACAAGCCCGTTCCCGGATTTGAGGGGCTGAAGCGGATCAGCTACGAGGATATCGGCGGATTAAAAGACGAACTCCAGCGGCTCAGGGAGACGATCGAGCTCCCGATCCGCCATCCCGAACTCTTCAAGACCCTTGGGATCGAGCCGCCAAAGGGTGTCCTGCTGTATGGGCCTCCCGGCACCGGAAAGACCCTGATCGCACGGGCTGTTGCCAATGAGTCGGGTGCGAACTTCATATCGATTGCAGGGCCCGAAGTGATCTCGAAGTACTATGGCGAATCCGAACAGCGGCTCCGCGAGGTCTTCGAGGAGGCAAACGAGAATGCGCCCTCGATCATCTTTATCGACGAACTTGACTCAATTGCGCCGAAACGCGAGGATGTGACCGGCGAGGTGGAGCGGCGGGTGGTTGCCCAGCTGCTGACGATGATGGACGGGCTTGAGGAACGCGGGCAGGTTGTTGTGATCGGCGCAACCAACCGGCTGGATGCGATCGATCCCGCCCTCAGGCGCCCCGGCAGGTTCGACCGCGAGATCGAGATCGGGGTGCCGCCGCATGCAGATCGCCAGGAGATCCTCAATATCCATACCCGTGGCATGCCGATTGACGAAGGTGTCAGGATCGATCTGATTGCCGGCCGGACACATGGTTTTGTCGGGGCTGATCTCGCCGCCCTCGCACGGGAAGCTGCGATCCGTGCCCTGAGACGGTATCTGCCCGAGATCGATCTCGAACAGGACTCGATACCACAGGAAGTACTTGATAAACTGAAGGTGACCGCGGATGATTTCCGCGAAGCACAGCGTGAGGTCTTCCCCTCAGCGATGCGTGAGGTGATGCTGGAGGGAACCAACATCACATGGGCCGATGTGGGCGGCCTTGCTGCTGCACGGCAGGAGATTCGGGAGGCAGTCGAGCTTCCCCTCACCGACAGGGAGAAGTTTGAAGAGCTTGGGATACAGTCTCCAAAAGGTATCCTCCTCTATGGCCCTCCTGGTACCGGGAAGACCCTGATCGCAAAGGCTGTTGCAACCGAGTCGGGTGCGAACTTCATCCCGATCAAGGGACCCCAGCTCCTCTCCAAATGGGTTGGGGAGAGTGAACGGGCGGTTCGTGAGATCTTCAAGAAGGCCCGGCAGGTGGCACCTTCGATCATCCTCTTTGATGAGATGGATGCCCTCACCCCGGCTCGCGGGGGCGGGGATTCCAATCATACCATCGAGAGTGTTTTAAACCAGATCCTAACCGAAATCGACGGGATCGAGGATATCCGCGATGTGATCGTGATGGGAGCAACCAACAGGCCGGATATTGTCGATCCCGCCCTTCTCCGGCCCGGCAGGTTCGATCGGCTCGTCTATATCGGGGAGCCTGATGAAGAGGATCGGAAAAGAATCCTCTGGATCCATATGAGGAGCATGCCGATTGAAGGAGGAACGATTGAAGAGCTCATCACTCTCCTTGAAGGCTGTGAATATGGCTGCATCGAGAAGATATTCGAGTCAATCGGAGAAGGAAAAGAGATCACCGCGGATGCAATCCGGGAAGCTGCATCTGAGATGCCGAAGAAGGAAGGGGCAGGATTGAAGAGGAGCGAGATCCGAAAACTCATCCACGATCTCGCCTCCCGGTTCAATCAGCAGTCCCCTGATCCGGCACGTGATGCGATCATCGGGACAGTTGCAGCCCGGACTGCCGGATATGTCGGATCCGATCTCGAAGGGCTCTGCCGTGAGGCAGGAATGCTTGCGATGCGGGAGGGGGTAACAGTCGTCTCCACCCGCCACTTCGAAGCTGCTCTGGAGAAGGTGAGGCCGACGATGAACGAACGGCTGACTGAATACTATTCCCGGATACAGCAGCACTTCAAAGGCGGGCTTCCCCGGCAGTCACAGCCGGTCGAATATCAGTAACACTCTTGTATTCTGAGGAGAGACCCCTCTCCTCATGTCTGCTGAAGGGATAGAGGAACCACAGGAGCACTGGTCTTCCGGTGCTGGATCTTCTTGATGAGACTGCGGGATCCTTTGGCCTTCCCCTGACGGCACTGTTCATGGCAGTTGCATTCGGCTGGATACTCGATCCCCATCTGCTCAGGGAGAAGGGCGGGCTGAAAGGTTTCATTCCGCATCTTATCCTTTGAATATGCAGGTATCTGATCCCCCCGGTGCTGCTGATCACCCTGATCCTCCTTGGCATCGGGATGGTCAGGGGATGACCGATATCCTCTTACCCCGTCATGATCCAGAAGTGATCAGATATGACAGGGGATAGCGTGAATATATCGGATTATATGCTCAGGACGGCGGAGATGATCATCCGTGTTGCCGAGGTGATTGACGAGGAGGAATCACGGCAGTTCATCTCCGAGATCCTCTCCGGAAGGAGGATATATGTCACTGGCGCCGGGAGATCCGGGCTTGTTGCCAAGGCATTTGCGATACGGCTGATGCACCTTGGGTTCCCCTGTTATGTGATCGGTGAGACGATCACCCCTGCCTTTGATTCCGGCGATATGCTCGTTGTCTTCTCCGGCTCCGGCGAGACAAAATCGGTGGTGAGCGCGGCTGAGAAGGTGCGTGAACTTGGAGGGTGGTCCTGCCTTATCACCGCAAATCCGGACTCACAAGCAGCCGGGTATGTTGATCTGGTCATCGATCTCGGTGAATCGTCCGGAAATAGTGCTGATCTTCCACC
>NZ_JARVGN010000230.1 GCF_029762515.1 Methanocalculus sp.
ACAATCCGAATAAAACCAGCCAAACCTGTTATAACTGCTGAGGTACGGCCTTCAAGGAGGGTGCGGAGGCTTATGATGAACCAGACAGACTTTCCGGTTTCTTCAGAAGCTGTGATGAACCTTTTTGTCTTGGGACTCATGACAATCACCGTTTCAATAACCGGAATTACCCTTGGCATGGTTCTCAGACTGAGTGGTTTCTGATCCGGATTCTCTTCCCCCTACCCCTCCTCAATAATCTTAATATAATCAACCGAAGGGTCAAATCAGCTTCTTCTCCTTTCTATTTGATCTGAATTCTTCCACCCCAACCAGTCCTCTCTACCTGTTCCCACTTGACAGATACAATGACCGGGTCGATATCCCGGACAGTTGTTCCCACATACTCCGATCCTGCCGCCTCTGCAATAGCATAATGCCCATCGCCGCCTGATGCAAGCCAGCTATTGACAACGACAGTGTAACACTGGTCCTCCTTCATTTCTTCCCACCCTCTGGCTTCCAATACTTCGATTCTGCTCACTCGTCTGCCGGGAGTCATGAGCTCTGCCAGACTCTTCCCCTCGTACCTTCCGGTAAAGGGATCCCCCTCCGTATCGATGGTGAACCGTATACCAGATACCTGGAGGAATCCTCCGGTTGGCGGACGCTCACCGGGAAATATTTCATCCCCTGAAATCCTGAGTGCCGATGCCGAGATCTCAAGTGAATCCCTGATCTCTCCTCCCGTCATCTGCACGAGGACGAGTTCGCTACCAAATGGGAGGATCTCCTGCATCATCCCCCAGGATACCGGACCTGGAGAAAAGACCCGGTCGCCCCGGATCGACCCTCCATTTATAAACGCAACATCTGCCTCAGGGAACCAGTCCCGCCATGCATCGGTGATGAGATCTCCAACTTCGGCTTCGCCTCCCCTGACGATCATCTTCCGGGTATCGAGCGGGAAGCTGATCTCCCCGACCGGCTTCTTCATCTCTTCCTCATAAGCAGTGATGAAGGGTGCAAGTACTGCAGAGACGGCTGCGTCTTCCCCTTCCGGTTTGATAACCTCAAAACTCCAGTTGATCACCTCCCTGTCCCTGAGTGTCAGCCTGAGTATCCCGAGGTCATCTCCATATTGGCCGGCCTGGACGATAGGAACAATCCGGTTATCCGGATCCCGCACCTCTTTCTGGAGAACGATATGATCATGACCCCCGATGATTGCATGAATCCCGGCAACATTCTCTGCAAGACGCGTATCTTCCGCTTCTCCCATATGGGAGAGGCAGATGATAACGTCAACATCAGCATTCCGAAGGGATCGGACCGCCTCTTCTGCTGCCACACAAGGATCGGTGACGGTGATGCCTGGGCCGGTTGGAGCTATTGAACTTAGTTTTGGTGTCATCAGGCCGAATATGCCTATTTTAAGCTCATCCTGACCGATGATTGCCCATGGCTTGATGATATGGCTCAGGGTTTCATTTGTAACGATCATGTTAGCCGAGACGATAGGAAACCCTGCATAACCGGCAGCTCTGGCATATCCGCTCTCTCCAAACCCAAACTCATGGTTTCCGGGGCAGACTGCATCATACCCTGCTCTTGTCATGCCGCGATATTCCGGCTCTCCATGAAAGAGAGAATAGGGGGCGCCTATCAGGTCATCCCCGCTTGACAGGAGGAGGGAATAATCTTCTTCGGCTCGTATTCTGTTGGCGGTTTCAGCGATAGCTGACAGACCCGGACTTTCTACTCCTTCGATGATCCCGGGCGGAAAGATTCTGCTCTGGAGATCAGAGGTTGTAAGGATCGCAAGGTGTATCTCTCTCTCCTGCACAGGCTGGGGAAAGGAAAGTGCTGCGAAGAGTATCATTCCAATAATGACAGCAGCGATGAGCAGGGTATAACGTTTGGACATCATGGCAGGTTTTCTTCTTATTCAAACAAAGGGGATGCGGGGTACCGGCTATCTGATCACCGGATCGCAGATATCCTCTTCGATGTCGCATTTGCCGATATACTGGAGATTGAACTTGTAAAACTGGGTGAACCCGCAGTTCCTGCACCGGACTGTGAAATGGTTGCACCCGACAAAGAGGTCATGGGTTCCAGTTATATGGCAGTTTCTGCACTCTGCTGTCGGCTCAAGGTTCCAGACATCATAACAGGATATCGGGGTGAATGATCCGCTTGAACCCACCTCATGGATGCGGGGGATGAAGACCCTCGTTGCGCCGCAGTTCGAGCAGATCACCTGTGCCTGCTGGGGCACCACTTTGATCACCTGATCGGCGTCTGCATGACAATGGTAACAATCCGTCTTATATTTGGTATAGATGAATCCGGTCTTCATAAAAGAGATTGAAGACGCACAAGAAGAAAAAAGTACCCCTCCCGAAAGGAGGGTCATATGGTATCCTGTTTAAAAAGGGGTTGTAGTTGGGATCTTACATCATGCCGGGCATTCCGCCCATGCCGCCCATTCCACCCATGCCGCCCATTGCAGCCATCTCTTCCTCGCTTGGCATTCCGCCGCCCTTTCCGGACGAGGCGATGACGTCATCGATCCTGAGGATCATGACTGCAACTTCTGCTGCTGAGGAGATTGCCTGGGTCTTGACACGGAGAGGCTCGACAACGCCTGCTGCCTTCATGTCTGCTGCTTTTGCTGCGAAGACATCGAGGCCGAAGGTCTTTTTGCCCTGCTCGTGAGCTGCACGGAGGTCGACGAGCATGTCGATTGGGTCAAGTCCTGCGTTCTCTGCGAGGGTTCTTGGGATGATCTCAAGTGCGCTTGCAAATGCTTCGATTGCGAGCTGTGCACGGCCACCAACGCTGGATGCGTATTCACGGAGGCGGAGTGAGAGTTCAATCTCAGGAGCGCCGCCGCCTGCGACAACCTTCTTGTCCTCGACGACGACACCGACAACGCGGAGTGCATCTTCGATTGCACGCTCAAGCTCGTCGACGACATGGTCGGTTCCGCCTTTGATGATGATCGAGACTGCTTTTGGATTGTAGCACTCTTCAACAAAGATCATCTCTTCGCCTGAGACCTTGCGCTCTTCAATCCTGCCGGCTTTACCGAGCTCTTCGGTTGAGATTGCATCAATGGATGAGACGAGGGCTGCACCGGTTGCACGTGCAAGCTTCTCCATGTCGGATTTCTTGACACGGCGGACTGCGAAGATACCTGCCTTTGCAAGGTAGTGCTGGGCAATGTCGTCGATACCCTTCTGGCAGAAGACAACGTTTGCACCGGATGCGATGACCTTGTTGACGATCGTCTTGATCATCTTCTCTTCTTCATCAAGGAACATCTGGAGCTGATCGGGGCTTGTAATGCTGATCTCAGCGTCGACTTCGGTCTTCTTGAATTCGATTGCTGCGTTTAAAAGGAGAACCTTCGCGTCTTTGACGAGCTTTGGCATGCCTGAGTGGACACGTTCCTTGTCAATGATCATGCCTTCGATGATCTCGGAGTCGTCGATTGAGCCGCCGACCTTCTTCTCGATCTTGACGTTCTCGGTATCGACGGTTCCGTCCTCATCGGTGACCATGGTGATTGCCTTTACAATGAGTTCACAGAGTTTCTCTTTTGAAGATTCTGCGCCCTTTCCGGTCATTGCGGTCTCGGCGATCTTGGTAAGGATGGCTGTGTCGCCCGGCTGGATGTCAAAGGCGATATCCCGTAAGATCTCCTGTGCCTTATTTGCTGCCTGACGACATCCCTGAGCGATGACTGTCGGGTGG
>NZ_JARVGN010000231.1 GCF_029762515.1 Methanocalculus sp.
TGGACGCCCAGGGTAAAAACAACATCTGGGACAATAAGCGGGTACTGCCAAAATTTGTTGTATTTGATGAGGCGCATCTCTACTCAGATCAGGCCGGAATGCATGTTGCCAATATCGTCCGACGTCTCCGTCACAAGGTATCGGTGAAAGGAAAGACTGAACCGATCTTTGTGGCCTCCAGTGCAACGATCGGTGATCCCGAAGGGTTTGCGAAATCTCTCTTTTCAACGGAGACTGCGACAGTTATCCGGCCGAAAGAGGAAGAACTTGAGGATCTTGGCCGGGAGTATATTATCTTCTTGAAGGCAACAGAACCTAGAAAAGTTCTCATCTCAGATTTCGGTGATGACGAACGATTTACTATTGCAACAAATCTCTCTGCGATGATCCAGACAGCATTCTGTTTTTACCATACCATGTTGAAACACGAAGGGAAGGATCGTCTCATTGGTTTTGTCGATTCAATTGACATCATCAAGCGACTTGGAGAGAAACTCTGCGATGCAGAGAGAAGACAGAACCTTTACAGGCTTCGTATCCCTGATCAAAAGCTTGAAAGGAACAGTAATCAAGCATGTCCCCATGTTGCCTGTAAACATCTTCCTCCCAACCCCTATACAAACCGGTGCCAGGTTTATGAGGATGGGGAGTGTTGGTGGACAATGCAGGAGAACGATCTTGACCCCATGGATATTCACATCCACAAATCGGGGACCTCACTGGATTGTGCTGGAGATTTGGTTCATAGTGATGAATGGAATCTGATGATCACCACATCGGCACTCGAGGTGGGATTTGACCATCCTGCAGTGATTGGAACATTCCAGTATATGGCTCCAATGAATATTCCTGGGTTTGTGCAAAGAATTGGTCGTGGAGGGCGTTCTCCCTCAGACATGCCCGTGGCGGTGGTGGTGCTAGGATCACGACCGCTTGATTCGTTCTACTTCCACCACCAGACTATACTCACTCACCCCAGTGAGGATAAGCTGCTCATTCCTATTGATCCAGAAAACCAGCATATCATGAAAATGCATATCACCTCGTTTCTTTACGATTTCATCAGCACCTATGGAACTTACCACGATGTTGATGCATGTTACAAATATCTTGATACCGAAGAGACTGTAAGATTTGTAAGCGAGCGTAAAAATCAGTATATCAGAGATGTGGCCAAAACATTCGGCATCCCAGACTCGGAAGTCCAAAAACACTGGACCGCTATTGAAAAGTACCTCAGTGGTTGCTCAACGTTACTTGAGCCCGATCGTCCAGATTCATCATTTATTGAAAATACACGTTTTCATCCCGATGGGAAGTCCGTTGATGAGATCTGCCAGTACCTTGTACAAGCTGTGACTAGAATCGAGATGGAGGATTCCAATGGAGCGTGAGATGCGCCTTGCTCGTGCAAAGGCTGCCTATGAACGCTGGTCAGCCTTCAGATCCGGTTCATTTCCTCATCCATATCTTCATCCGCCGGATCTCTTCTCCTTTGATCCCTGCGTTGAAAAACCGTATCTTGTTCCAGCGACGTTCATACCGACAATGGTTGGTGGGAATATCGAAATACGCAACCGTAGCCGAGGTGTGGTCAGAAATGAAGGGTCAGAAACAACTGAGTTCATTCTTGGGAACTTCCTCCCGGGAGGGTATAAAAAACGCTGGAATTTCCGTCATTTCAGAACTTTCTGGATTCCAAGTGAATGGAAAGAACGAAACGCCAACATTGAACGGAGTTTTTCGATTTCAAGATCTCAACCACTCGATGAGATCTCAGCAGGTGATACGTTCTCACCCCTGAAGATCCCGGCCAACCAAACGACAATCTACTTCCCTGATGCTGTCAATGTTGAGGAAATCCCTCCACATGCCCATTACTTCTGGGAGGAGGAGAGGTTGTATCTGGATCATACCGGAGAAGGATCTGTCAAAGTCGCACGTGATCCGCTCTCAATTGCCTTATGGGAAAATATTCTCCTGACAAAAGAAAGGCCGGACGAAGAGTATCTCTTTCCGGTCATAAACCTTATCGAATCAATTGGATACTATCCTGACTTCAGAATTGCCCGCTGTTACTACGGCAACGCTCTCCAGCTCCTGGGTCCAAATCTTACTAGGGTCATTCGGTTCGTCCATGATAAGGATCAGCAGTATGCACTGGTCGGTACCGAACATATATCCCAGGCAGTTAGGTTAAATATCAATCTGAAATCATTCCTTGCGGCCCTTCCCGAGGTTCTTGAAAAAGATCCGATCTTAACCTCTGATCTTCAATGGAAATTCTTTTTGCTAAAACTGAATGAATCCGTTCTATTTCATGGAAAATGTGCAGAAAGCACTTATGATCTCAGCTGGATTCAGACATTATGTAATGCTCTCGATTTCTGGATGAGGCAGGATCATCCAGATACTAATATTCGATCATTCTTCAATGAGACTCCTGAACAACAGCAGGTAATTCTCAGGGAATTGATCCCAGAAGGCAAGGAGATCCGTCTGCGACTTGCAGGATTTGATCTTCGTAAACGGGATGATATTGTAGAATGGCTCACTGAACACGGAAAAGAGGTTGCCGAAATCCTTGATGAGGTTTACAGTCCTGAGGCGTTTGAAAGCTATGTCCAAACTGTCATTTGTGAGACATTTCAACGCACTTTGAATGTCTGGTGTCAACAATTCTTTAGTGTCGTTGGAGATGGCCTTGTCTTTTGGCAGGAAGGAACCATTGAGAATGATTTCCTCTCGCTCTATGCCTATGATCGTTATCAGGGAGGATCTGGAATTTCCAGGGAGTTATTCAAACATTTGCAGCAGATTTCCAGCAATCTCTCCAATGAGATCCATACGGATCTCAAACGGACACTCCAGTGCGATGTGGATATTGCCGACATTGTAATCCATGATATTTTCAGCAATTTCGATTCTGACTATGTCTGGTCCGTATTCAGAGAACCTTCCGGGGCACCAGAGGAGATCATTCGTAATTCACTAAAAAAACAGGAAAAAATCCGTGCTGTTGATTTTGGGCTCAGAAGAAAGGAAGATCTCATAATATTTGTTCGTTTGGAAATCCGCAGACTGATTCACTCAAAAGAGAGTGCTGCCATGTATGCCGAACTGATCCGTGGATACAGGGAACTGCGAGAAAAGTTAGGACGAACACCGATGATTATTGATCTCCTCCTGTACAGTTCAGCCAGTCTTTTTTATGATCCACGGGCTGCAGCTGCATTTGAACGATACAGAACAGTCAAAAAAGGTGATCTGAGTGAAGTGCATGTCCGCGTTGGGGAGATGATCCCCGCATGTGTAGACGCCTGCCCGGAATGTTTAGAGATTGATGAGTTCTATGGAGCCCGACCAAATGCTTCACTCTTGGTGGACCGTCGTCTGTTACTTGCTCTTCTGGAGATGATCTGATTGCAACGCAGATATGTTGAGTTCACAAAAATTCTTGAAAATATTGCAAGTTATTCCAACCAGTGGGTCCAGAGTACTGCCAAGCTTAAGACCGGTTCGTATTATTCGACCCAGTCTGGTGGAGGGAAATACCTTTTTGATCTGGCGACCCAGGATGGCCAGAAGGTGAAATTGACTCTCTGGGAAGCCCCTCCTTCATGGATTCCATATCCTGAAACCTCAGAGTACCTCCTCAGCATTGTATCCGGGAAGGGGGAGGAAGAGCAGCAGATCCGCCGCCTGTTTCAGTCAGGCGATGAGGTTTTTTTTGAGGGATA
>NZ_JARVGN010000232.1 GCF_029762515.1 Methanocalculus sp.
CATCTACCTCTTGAGATCCCATCTCCAAAGGGCTGCCATACGCAGGCAGGGGGAGCCGTCACCATCCTCCGCGATGGTGAGATGCTGGTTGTGGTTGGGTACTGATGCGTGCACGGATACTCTCTCCCGGGGATCTCCCTTCACTCTCCGGACTCTCCTGGGTTGACCCAAAAAAGCGGCCGTATCGGGACGGGGATCTTGTCTATGCCCCAGTCCTGGAAGGTGAGGCGTATGATACTGTTATCCCGGATAGAAAGAGGAGGGGGCGGGGATACCAGCGGCTTGGCGATACGATCGTATTCCATGGAAAACGGCCTTCAGCTGATGATATCGCCGATCTCAGATCCCGTGAAGATCCTTCATGTATTCTCTTTATTCCAGCGCATGCAGGATCACTCAGAATCCCCTCATACGAAGTGATTGCAGGCACTCCCCATGAGGTGCTTCATCGCGAATCCGGGATTGCATACCACCTTGATCCAACAAAAGTGATGTTCTCACAGGGAAACAGGGGAGAGAAGGAGAGGATACGATCTCTTATATCATCCTCAGGGAGAGAAGAGCGGATTGCAGATATGTTCGCTGGAATCGGGTATTTCACTCTGCCGGCGGCTGCTGGCGGCGGGTGTGTGCACGCGATGGAGATTAACCTGGATTCCTATGGATACCTCCTGAAAAATATCCGGGAGAATGATCTTATGCACCGGATTACTGCTGATTGCGGTGACTGCCGGGATCTCCTCTCCGGCAGGTATGATCGGGTGATCATGGGGCATTTTGATGCAGCAGGGTATCTGGAAACCGTGCTTCCACATGTCGGAAGTGGCAGTGTCATCCATCTCCACACACTGAAGCCCGATGAAACGATAATTCGAAATGTTCTATCCGAATCCGGATTCGGTGCCGACATAACTGTGCATAGAATAAAGAAATATGCCCCCAAAATATGGCATAGCGTAATGGATCTGGTGATTGGATGAGGCGGATACTGGAAGGGAAACTGATTGTACTTGCTGTCACCGGAAGCATCGCCGCAGTTGACTGTGTCCGTCTGGCTCATGAACTGCGGAGGAAAGGGGCTGATGTGCAGGCGGTTATGTCGGAAGCTGCTGCCGGAATCATCAGTCCTGAAGCCCTCACCTATGCAACCGGACGGGATACGATCACCACAATCACAGGGCATGTCGAGCATGTGATCTACTGTGGTGATGAACGACAGGCCGATCTCCTTCTGATTGCACCCTGCACGGCAAATACGATCGGAAAGATCGCCTGTGGAATCGATGATACGCCTGTAACCACCTTTGCAACCACTGCTCTTGGAAGCGGCCAGCCGATTGTTCTCTCTCCTGCGATGCACCATTCGATGTACCGCCACCCAGCGGTATGTAAGAATCTTGAGATCCTGAAAGGATATGGTATAGAAGTTATTCCTCCACTGATCGAAGAGGGGAAGGCAAAGATCGCCACTATCGACGAAATCGTCCTCCGCTCCGAGCGGGCGGTGCTTGGCAAGCCGCTTGCCGGAAAGAAAGTGCTGATCACAAGCGGTGCCTGCCGCGAGCCGCTTGATGATGTCCGTGTCCTGACCACCCGTTCTACCGGGTTGATGGGCCGTGAAATTGCCCTTGAAGCATTCAGGCTTGGCGCGGATGTCACCGTCATTCACTCAGGTATCTTTCCGGCTGTCCGGAATGTGACCGTGGAAACAGCTGGTGAGATGATGGCGGCGGTAAGGGCAGAAATTGACCTTGGGATTGATATCTACATCAGTGCGGCTGCGATCTCGGATTTTGCACCTGACCGGATTAGAGGCAAGATTCCATCCGGTAAAGAACAGGAGATCGCACTCCATCCTCTTCCCAAAATAATCGATCTCGCGCTATCAAATCCGGCTATCACGACAATCGGGTTTAAGCTGGGTGATGATGCCGCTGCTGAAGGACGCGAGCTTCTGAGGCGCGGGGCGTCACTGGTTGTTGCCAACCCCCCCTCGGTGATGGGCTCTACCACGGGATCATTTCTGATCATGGGAGATGGTCCTGATGTTTCTGTTTCAACAAAAGAGGAGGTTGCCTTCGAGCTATGCCGGCGTCTGTGAAAGCCTTCTCACCGGGCCATATATCCGGCTACTTCTCAAGGATTATGGGAGAGACGCCTGAAGATACCGGAAGCATCGGCGCCGGACTTGTCCTCAGCCAAGGAGTGACAGCTACCGTGGAGCGGTCAGGAGAGACGGAGGTTCTCGTTGTTGCAGATGGGGTGGAGACGATCGGATCCCCCTCGATTGAGGAAGCACTGGAGAGGATTGGGGTGCGTGCTCTGGTAAGGACAGAGTCCCTCCTTCCGATAGGCTCTGGCTTTGGACTCTCTGCCGCCTCCCTTCTGGCAACAATTATTGCAGCAGATGAACTTTTCTCTCTCTCAATGGGAATGCCGGAAATTGCCCGCCTTGCGCATGAGATTGAAGTTATGCATGGAAACGGACTTGGTGATGTGGCAGCAGAGCTTGGCGGAGGACTCGTCTGCCGTACAGCACCCGGTATAGGGGGAGTTGCACACAGACTTCCTGTTCATGACGAGCAGATTGCCATAATCAGCCTCTCCCCAATCTCCACACAGCAGGTGCTCTCTTCTCCAGAATCCATGAAACGGGTTGCCTTGGCATATCCCGGTAGATGTCCGGCAGATATCGATGATTTTTTCAAACTTTCACGGCAGTTTGCTGAGGCATCCGGCCTGATAACGCATCAGGTCCGTTCCATCCTCTCTGCCTGTGATGATGCGAATCTTCCTGCATCCATGACGATGCTGGGTGAGGGTGTCTTTGCTTTTGGGGAGGAATCAGAGGCAGTTCTTTCGCAGTTTGGAAAAGTGTATGTCACCTCCGTTGCAGATGAAGGACCAATAATTCTTGAGGTGAAGGGATGATCCCCAAAAACCATCCCCGATACAAGTCACTCATGGTCCGTGAATCTCTTGCTGCGGCTGCCCGGAGCGGTCTTGTCTCGCTTGAGGGTCTTGCGGCACATGGACGGGGTGAGGCATTTGACTACCTGATTGGTGAGCGGACGACTGCAAGTGCAGCTGAAGCAGAGCGTCTCGCCTCCCGGCTGATCCTCTCTGCAGTTCGTCCCGTCTTCTCGGTGAACGGGAACTGCGCCGCCCTTGCAGCAGAGGAGATAGCAGTGTTTCAGAAGAGGACAGGAGTGGCAGTTGAAGTGAATCTCTTTCACCGGACTGAGGAGAGGATGCAGCAGGTTGCAGATCACCTTGCCGCTCATGGTGTGGAGGTGCTGATGGGTGAATGCGAGCGGCTCGTCCCGCTTGCCCATGATCGCGGCCTCTGCCTGCCTGAGGGTATAGGATCTGCCGATCTCATTCTGGTTGCGCTTGAGGATGGAGACCGGTGCGAGGCGCTCCGGAAGATGGGAAGGGTAGTCATTGCAATCGACCTAAATCCGCTCTCACGAACCGCCCGGCTTGCCACACTTCCGATTATCGATGAACTGACCCGTGCACTCCCTGCGATCACAGAAGCCTGTGGAACTGAGATGGCTGGAGATCTACATACATTAGCGGCTTCGATCGATAACCAGAAATTCCTTGCAGATGCATTGAGAGAGATGAGAGAGAGGTTGGCCTGATGCTCTGGATAGAGAAGTATCGGCCGGACGGGCTCGATGAGATCCTTGGAGAGGAGCATATAAAACGCCAGCTGAAATATTTTGCCG
>NZ_JARVGN010000233.1 GCF_029762515.1 Methanocalculus sp.
TCACGCCGTTCTGGTACTCCGCCACCTCTTCGGCAAGCGCTCCCCCGGCAGTTGAGAGGCTGCACCCATATCTCCCGGTGAGCCTCTGGCAATGCACGGCATCGGCAAGGCGGTCAAAGAAGGTCTTCAGCTGTGCAGTCACCGAGTTGATGTAGACGGGAGAGGAGAAGATGATCCCGTCTGCATTGAGGAACTGGTAATAGACAGATTCAAAATCATCGTCAAGGACACAGGAGCCGGTATTATAGCAGCTCCCACACGCATTGCAGTACCCGATATCCAGCTCACAGATATCAACCACCGTGGTGCTGGCACCTGCCTCTTCCGCACCCTCACATGCGGCGAGGAGGAGTTGTCTTGTCGAGCTCGAGGAACCTCTCGGGCTTCCGTTGAATGCAAGAATCTTCATGAAAGAGAGATTCCGGTTCAGTGAATATAGACCTTTGCATTCGTTAATTATTTAAATTGATGGATGGAAGTACACTACCATCATGAATAGTACCCATCTACCTTCTTTCGGAGACGCACTTGAGGACGGCATCCTGATCGCAGATGGGAATACAATCACCTATGCAAACGATGCATTCAGGAGGCTCGCCGGTGAGGGGATCTGCGATGTTCACGATCCGCTCTTCCTCTTTCTCTCCATACTCAGAGAGAACGGGATTTCGGATCAGGCGGTTATTGCAGAGGTGAAGGATGCCCTCGCCTCGAAGACTCCGCTCAGGGGAAAAGAGCTCGTGCTCCAATCACCATCCGGTGAGCGGCAGTGGTACGAACTCTCGATCAGGGAGATCGAGGGGGATAACACACTCTGGTTCTTCCGCCAGATCACCCGCTGGAAGGAGGCGGAGGCGATGCTCAGGGAGAACGAGGAGAAGTACCGCCTCCTCTTCCATGGAGGGAATGACGGGATCGTCGTCTATACCATCAGCAGAAAAGGTGAACCGGAGGCATTCATCGAAGTGAATGATATCGCCTGCCGGCGGCTTGGGTACACGAGGGATGAGCTCCTCTCCAGATCCCCGCTCGATATTGTACCTGCCGGGCGTGTCGGGGAGATCCTGAGAGAGGTGAAGAAGCTGCTCGTCTCGGATCAGATCCTCTTTGAGACCGAACAGGCGAGAGCTGATGGATCGCTCTGCCCGGTTGAGATCAATGCCCACGGGATGATGCTCGGCGGCAGGAGGGTGATCGTCTCCATCTCACGGGATATAACCGAGCGGCGGCGGGACTTTGGGATCAAGCAGACGGCATACCGCCAGATCGAGGAGAATATCGAACAGTTCGCCGTTCTGGGAGATCATATCAGAAACCCGCTCACCGTCATCCTCGGATATGCAGGATGCGGGGATGAGGAGATTGGAGAAGAGATCCGGATGCAGGTGGAGATTATCAGGGGCTATCTTGACCAGCTGGATCAGGGGTGGATCGAGTCGGAGAAGGTGAGATCATTCCTGAGACGCCACTACCGTTGACAGCATCTCTATACCTATTACCATCCATGATCAACAGGTACAATCACTGATGAAAGACTTAATTGTTCGTGGAGCCCGTGAGCATAACCTGAAGGATATCACCGTTATCCTCCCCCGTGACCAGCTGATCGTCATCACCGGCGTCTCGGGTTCAGGGAAGTCCACGCTTGCCTTTGATACCATCTATGCCGAAGGGCAGCGGCGCTATGTCGAATCCCTCTCGGCATATGCCCGCCAGTTCCTCGGCCAGATGAATAAGCCCGATGTCGATGCGATCGAAGGGCTCTCCCCTGCAATATCGATAGAACAGAAGACGACCTCGAAGAACCCGAGGAGCACTGTCGGGACGGTCACCGAGATCTATGACTATCTCAGGCTCCTCTTCGCAAGGGTCGGAATACCGCACTGCCCCGAACATGGAATTGCGATTGAATCCAGATCACCCCAGCAGATCGCAGATGCCATCGCAGCACACGGAACCGGGATGGTCACCATACTGGCGCCGGTTGTGAGGCAGAAGAAGGGAACCTATGCAAAGATCATAAAAGATCTCGATTCTGAAGGTTTCTCCCGCGTCAGGGTGGATGGGATCATCCACAGGACCGACGAGGATATCCCACTCGAACGTTATGTGAAGCATGACATCGAGATCGTCATCGACCGGCTCGATCCGGCCGAGACCTCCCGTCTTGCCGAGGCATGCGAGACCGCCGTGAAGCGTTCAGGGGGGCTTGTTATCGCTGCCTTTGAGGACGGGTCAGAAGAGACCTACTCTGCCACGATGGCATGCCCGATCTGCGGCTTCTCTGTTGAGGAGCTCCAGCCCCGGTTCTTCTCATTCAACAGTCCCTTTGGGGCATGCGAGACCTGTAACGGTTTGGGGTTCCAGATGCGGTTTGATCCCGACCTGATCATCCCGGATAAGCACCAGAGCATCGCAGACGGTGCAGTGGCATTATACCGGAACTTCCTTGACGGGTACAGGATGCAGTATCTCGGATCTGTTGCCGAACATGCCGGGTACACGATCCATACCCCGATCCGTGAGCTGACTGATGCGCAGCTCCATTCTCTGCTGTACGGATCAGACGATCAGATCCGCTTCTCCATGAAGATGAAGCAGGGGGATGCCGAATGGTCACACAAGGGAATTTGGGAAGGGCTGATCCCCCAGTCCGAACGGCTGTACAGGGAGACGAAATCCGAGTACAGGAGGGAGGAGCTTGAGAAGTTCATGCGGGTCACCCCCTGCCCCTCCTGCGGGGGATTGCGGCTGAAGAAGGAGGTGCTCGCGGTGAAAATCCACGGGTACTCAATTGCTGACGTAACCGACCTCTCGGTTGGAAAAGCACTCGCCTTCTTCACCGATCTTCCCCTCACCCCGAAGGAGGAAGAGATTGCACGGCAGGTGAAGAAGGAGATCCGATCCCGCCTCCTCTTCCTCGAACGGGTGGGACTGTCATACCTCACCCTCTCACGAAACGCTGGCACCCTCTCAGGGGGCGAAGCGCAGCGGATCCGGCTTGCCACCCAGATCGGATCAAACCTGATGGGCGTCCTCTACGTGCTCGACGAGCCTTCAATCGGCCTCCACCAGCGGGATAACCACCGCCTGATCGAGACCTTAAAACACCTCCGCGATCTCGGCAACACCGTCCTCGTCGTCGAGCATGACGAGGATACGATCAGGCATGCAGACTGTATCGTGGATATGGGGCCGGGGGCCGGGATCCACGGAGGCGATATCATCGCGCTCGGATCCCTTGATGATATCATTAACGCAGAAGACTCCCTCACCGGCCAGTACCTCTCCGGCAGGATCACGATCCCGGTACCGACAGAACGCAGGCTGAAAGGACCCTGTATCAGGCTCACCGGCTGCACCGAGCATAACCTGAAGGATATCAGCTGCGAGATCCCGCTCGGACTCTTCACCGTCATCACCGGGGTCTCTGGATCCGGAAAATCAACCCTCATCTACGAGACCCTGTACCCGGCCCTGATGAACACCATCCATGGCTCCCGGAAGGATACCGGCGCCTTTACCTCGCTCACGGCAGACGAGGAGATCGACAAGGTGATTGTCATCGACCAGAGCCCGATCGGGCGGACACCCCGATCGAATCCCGCCACCTACACAAAGGTCTTTGATGAGATCAGGAAGATCTTTGCCGAGACGAAAGAGGCGAAGGTCCGGGGATACAAGCCGGGGCGGTTCTCCTTCAATGTGAAAGGGGGGCGGTGCGAG
>NZ_JARVGN010000234.1 GCF_029762515.1 Methanocalculus sp.
GGCATACATTTCTTCAATCTGAGTTCCTCTTGTCAAAGCAAGACCTCTGATGAAGTCCGGTTTGAGATATGTTCTGTTCTTCTGGGTTTCATAGCAATTTAATGCCTGGATTTTTTTAGCCACGTGGGTATCTTCCAAGCGGATAAACGCAAGCGTATTGAAAGTAATGTTATTCCACGGTTGTTCATACCCTAATATCGTACACTGCTTAAATGCACGGAGTGTTTCTTCTCTCGTGGTTTTATGATCCTGGTGGGTATCATAAGAAGAAGGAGTGAAAACGATGTCCGGGCGAATCTCATCTCTAAGTACTATAAGCGTATCCAGAATTTCCTGGCGATATCTCGGGAATTCACGGACATCATATTCAAAAAGGATCGGCTCATCAAGACCAAGCACTTTGATTGCTTTCTTTACTTCACGCCGCAAAATATCAGGGGGATATTCTTTTGGTATCGACTTCTCACAACATGACAGCGCAACGTAAGATATGTCATACCCCTCTTCAACAAATCGCGCAATGGAACCTCCACACCCAAGCTCTCCATCGTCGGTATGAGGACTGATAACCAGTACTTTTTTCCCCACTAAGTCACCTCAATTTCCTCGAATTTTTCAAATAGTGTCGCTAACTGCGTTACGGGAATGATTTCGTTCTGATGAGTATTATAAGATACATCCGCATAAATGATATAAAAACCATTTTTATTTGAAAGAGGCTCGTTATTAACGATTATATTCCATTCATTGATGGCATCTCGAGCATTAAGATTCACGAGGAGATCCAATATAGATGGCGTCGTGGAGAAACAATTCCTGATGAGCTCTACCTGAATAGGGATGTTCGCGAGTTTACCCTTGATTTTTTTCAATTCCTTTTTCTGTGTCGTTGGATTTGTTACATCACTCATTTTTTTTTCAAGTTTCTCCCTACTTCTCGATATTAATTCGTTAGTCTCGCCATCAAGGACGTCGGTGTAGGTACTATCGAAGAATTTATTAAACTCCCGGATTGCGTGAATGTGGCTGATACCTAAATAATAATCTCGTGATTTCCATGCAATTGACGTTGGCTTGTTCAAATTGAAATGGTCAGCCATTTCATTCGAAATAATTCCATATTGTAACCCGCCTCCACTTCCTGAAATAAAGAAACTGGTTCCCAGTCCCTCGGAAAAAACTAAATTGCGAAAGACAGCTTTTGGGCTTATCTGACTGAATTGTTCTTTTATTTGCCTGACGTGGCCTCCCGCTTCAATAATCTGTTCTTCTCGACAAATCGGGCAGCGAATCAGCCATTTATTTCCCTCATAAATCTGTGGGTCTGCAAGACCACCACATCGGCAATGATACCAGAATGGTAGATACGAATCTGTAATTTTTGGGATAGGTAAAGCAAAGTTTCGTATCGTGGAATTATAGACATGGGAATAGGATTCCTTTTTTCGAATGACATTTTCCCATTCAGTGCAAAAAATGAAGTTCTTCTGAACATCGGAGTACCTGAAAAAGTAGACCTCGAGCTCAAATAATTCTGTGGCAATGAGTGAAATGATAAATTCATTCATTTCAGAGAATGTTCTCGCTTTATCATAGCTTTTCCAGAGTATTTGACAGACATCTTGTAAATTATCATCAATGTGAGAATTGGGCTGTTTCACTTTTTTCATGTTTTCGGAGTAAAAGTGGATGATCGTTTCGATGGCGTTTTGAAAAGATTTTTCATCAGGTTTTTTAAGCGTATTAAAACGCTTCCATTTATCGTTTTTTGATATCTTAAACCCAATTTTTTCTTTTCCTTGTTTATTGTATGCAGGCAACTGATTTTCGAATAGTAATTGAGCTGTGCATATATTCTGATCAGCAAAACCAAAAAACGGAATTGCTCTTTTCCCATTCTTTTGTAGCAATGACTGCATTTGACATAAAAGATACATCTTTTTAAATATCCCCGGGTAAGGCAGAAAATTTGGTTGATGCCCGGATTCGATAATTATACTGTCCGGAGTGATCTCACCAGGGTCTTTTATGGAGATTCCTGATTCATCTGCGAATTTTTTCGAAATTGCAATTACGTTTTTTATATTTTCGCACTGTAATGGACTGAGATTGTTTTGATATTCTCGATTCGTGACAATACCATTCAGATGCATTATTTCTTCCCCTTCTTTCTAATGGGGCTTCTAATTCCCGTAGATTTTAACATATCCCAAAAATTTGCGGTTTCCATCTTTTCAGGACTATTTTCATTATTTTGGTTGTTTGGATTTTCGGGATGATCAATTCTTTCTGTTGCATCATATTCATGAATAGATGGAATAGTATTACTAATCCTTGTTTTTACACTTTTAAAGAAAGATCTTTGTATTCCAATTGATTTTATACGACTTCGTTCGCTTTGAAAAACTGCACCTATTTTTTCTCTTATTTTAATATAACCCAATACACACAACGAGAAAAAACAAATTGAAATCGCAATGTTTAGTGCATTGGTGGGTATTCCAAGAACAATATCCATAAATAATACGATAAGAATAACCAAAGCAATACTCAATACAAATGAGAACGCTAACCGATTAATTGGCGATGGGTCTCTTTTATCCGGGAATAATGCCCAGGAGAATACAAACCCAGGAATAAATAATAATAGCGTGAATCCAACTATTATACGTAAAATACCAAGCATTTCCTTTTCCCCCATTTCATCCTGGCACAAATAATCCTATGAAACAAAATACGGTCGTATACAGAAGCATTACATTTGTAGCCTGTTTTTCCGTCATGGGATAATAGTACGGTAACAACCATTTCAAGGTAAGAGGGTTCGGCACTTCTAATGTTCCATCTTCGCGTATCTTTCCAAACTTCTGGATTGGATATTTGTCCGTCCGTAGTCTCCAGTACACATACATGAGAAAATTGATTGTATGAGGTATTAGCATGATGAATCCACTGACGATATAGCCCTCAATAACAATAGTGGCCCCGATAGCCGCTCCAATAGTTAATGCTCCAATATTTCCCCAGAATATCCTTGCAGGATACTTTTCGAAGAGGAAATACCCTGCTAGAGCGCCCGTTAAGCAGATAATAAATAATATATTAAGAATATCGCCGAAAAATAATGATTTTAATATCAATGTTATAAGAATTATCAATGACAATCCTGGTGCAAGGCCATTGAATCCTGAATGCATATTTACCAGATTCGCAACGACGGGCACATATGTTGGCACAATAATCTGGGAGTAAATTATTCCAAACAATAATATTCCACTAAAGAATTCCGTGTATAGTATTGAAACTGTTGCATATGAAATTAATATATACGCACAATAATACAACAGAACAAGTTTTGCAATTCTTCCAATGTTTATGATATCGTCCAATAAACCAAAAAAGGCAAAAAGCGCAACGACAGTTATTATAGCGTAGTTAACTGGGTTGATATACTTGCTATAGAAAAGCGATATTATCGAAAGAGAAAATAATGCAACAAGTAATATCACCAATCCGCCATTTATGGGAATATATGTTGTGTTTATTTTATACATATCCTTAGCCATATAGCCGGTTTCACGCATCTTACGGATGACCGGTGGCATAATAGTTATAGTAAGTATGAATGGTATGATAAAAAAGAAAAATGCCATAAAATTGACTGTATAAATAACATTTTCAAATAAGAACATATTCCAACCATTATTGATTGCACCAACTAAA
>NZ_JARVGN010000235.1 GCF_029762515.1 Methanocalculus sp.
CCCCCCGGAGGATGTTCGGTGACAGGTTCACTGCAAACCAACCCAAACCCCCCACCGCCCCGTCCCCGTCCGCATATGCTTCGCAGGGAATGTATGCCGGGCAGCCGCAGATACGGCGCAGGGAGGGGCGGGAATATTGCTCTGGGCTGCCAGAGGAGATACACCCCGATTCTCCGAATCGCCTTTCAGGTTGCTCTGATGAGCAAGGGTTTATCACCTCTCTCAGCCTGATCCAGCCTTACCCCGCCCCCCGATACCCGCACCGCACCTGCTTTTCGTCGCCCCTCATGATCTGTTATGATCCAGGTGAGTGGCGTTGGGATCTATACCGGGATGTATCCCTCCGTATATCCCCCTTCACCTCTTCCCAATTGCCCTCTCAATAATCCCCGTCCTGTCGATCTCCCCTTCCTTTCCTGCAAGGACCCGCTCCCCGAATGTGGGGGCATCCCTCTCGTAGAGCACCCCGAGCGGGATTGCCCCCTCCCCGGCATAGTTCCACTCACGGATCAGCTGCTCTGCGGAATCACGGTTTGATGGGTCGTGCCCCTCAGGCGTGTAGACGTGCTCGTCATAACAGGCATGGGCATCATAGAAACTGGCACAGACCTGGAGGACCTCCACAAACGAGAACCCCTTATGCTGGATGGCACGCTTCAGCACCCCGGCCATCCCCGTCTTGTCCCGCGAATAGGAGCGGGCTATGAAGGTCGCACCGGATGCAAGCATCAGGTCAAGCGGGTTGAAGGGATCCTCATGTGTCCCATCAGGTGTCGATTTACCGGTAAAACCGAGTGGCGATGTCGGGGTGTACTGGCCGGTTGTCAGGCCATAGACCCGGTTGTCATGGATGATCACCGTGATATCCACGTTCCGCTTTGCTGCAAAGATCAGGTGGTCAAGCCCCTCTGCATAGGCATCGCCATCCCCGGCTGAGCAGATCACCGTCAGCTTCTGGTTTCCAAGATGGATGCCGGTTGCAACCGGGATACCCCGGCCATGGATTGAATAGAAACTGTTCGTCTGCATATAGTCTGCAATCTTTGCATGGCAGCCGATGCCGGAGACGAGAACCACCTCTTCAGGCAAAAGCCCAAGTCCGGCAAGGACGTCCTTTATGGTATGCTGGATTACAAAATTCCCGCATCCGGGGCACCAGGTGTTCTGTGCCCCGCTGATATACTCTGCTCCCTTCATTGCATCACCCCCCTCACTTTCAGTTCCAGTTCATCAAGGAAAAATGGCCTGCCACTGACATTTGAGATCCTTCGATCAGCGATGATCCCATATCCCCTGAGCAGGGAATCCAGCTGGCCGGTGGCATTCTCTTCAATTACGATCATCCGCTTAACACCCGCCAGTGCATCGGCAAACTGTGCAAGCGGGAAGGGTTCGAGGACGATCGGTCGGATCACCCTGAGCGAAAGCCGCTCCCCTATCTCCCGGCAGGCCTCTCCGGTAGATCCAAAGCAGATGAGGGCAACAGGTGCATCCTCTGCGCCATCAACCCTGAGACAGCCATAGTATGCCATCTCATTCTCTATCGTTGCCCCTTTCCGGATCAGCTTCACTGCATGGGCAGCAGCCGGACCTGGATCTTCGGTTGTGATCCCTGAATCATCATGGGTATAGGAGTTCACCTTCACCACATTGCCGGTAAGCGGAGGCGGATAGAATGGGGAGATCCCATCCGGCGTATTGCAGTAGCGGGCATATGTTCCACGGGGAGAGCGGACAGACGCAACCGGCACAGGGAACGCAGGATCGATCTCTGTAGACTTCGGATGCTCACCGAGGTTTTTGTCAGAGAGGACAAAGACCGGTACCTGGAACTGCCAGGCGAGGTGCATCGCACGGGCAGACCATTCATATGCCTCTTCGGTGGTGCCCGGAGCGATCACGATCCTCGGGAACTCGCCGTGGCCTGCATGCAGGACGAAGCTGAGATCCCCCTGCGATGAGTAGGTCGGCATCCCGGTGGAGGGGCCCGGCCGCATCGCCATCACGATCACCACCGGCTGCTCGGCCATCCCGGCAAGCGAGACGCCTTCGGTCATCAGGCAGAACCCGCCCCCGGATGTCCCGACTGCAACCCGCCTTCCCGCATAGGAGAGACCGAGCGCCATTGTGATCACCGCGATCTCATTCTCGGGATGGAGCACAAGAAGCGGGGTTCCCTGGGCCAGATCCGCCATCGTGTGCAGAATCGATGATGACGGGGTCATCGGGTAGGAGACATAGGCATCAAGGCCGCCCCGGATCAGCCCGAGTGCAATCGCATCGTTCCCGGTTAAGAGCGGAAGAGAATCGTTCTTCTGAATTGGGATCTGCATCCGCTCTTCAGCTGCATGGTATCCCCTGAGGGCAAGCCTGAGATTCTCTTCTGATCGTTTTCCAAACTCCTTAGTGATCGCTTCTCCAAGGATTTCGGGAGGTACCCCGGCAGCCCGGCAGAGTGCGCCGATGAGAACCGTGTTCCTGGCAATCGGCGCTCCTCCTTCCTCCCTGATGATCGTGGTTGCGGGAATTCCGATCCCCTCACCCTTTGCAACATCAGCATCATAGATCAGGACTGCCCCCTCTCCATGCCGGTTCACCGTCTCCTGGTCAAGTGCACAGACGATATCGGGCTTTCCACAAATCGCCCCGATCTCATGGTCTGCACATCGGAGAATCGCATAGTTATGCCCTCCCCTGATGAGGGAGGGGTAGTCATAGTACATGTACACTTGGTAGCCGAGGAGGCCAAGCACCCGGCCGATCAACAGCCCTGCCTTGTTGATCCCTTCGCCCGCCTGCCCGCCGATACAGATCGAATAGTCGTTCATTTTTTCACCTTCCCATATTGCTCAAGTCCGATGATCCGCTCGGGATGCGTATAGACGGTGAACCGCCCCTCCCGCGTGAAACAGATCAGTGTGATACCAGTCTTTTCTGCAGTTGCTATCCCCTGATCGGTGGAGGCGGCACGGGAGATGATGATCGGGATGCCCGCATTGGCAGCCTTCTGCACCATCCCCGACGGCTGCCGCCCTGTGCAGCCGATCACGCATTCCGATAAGGGGAGTTTATTCAGGATCGCGTGGCCGACGACCTTGTCGACAGAGTTGTGCCGCCCGATATCCTCGCACCTGATCGCCAGCTCTCCCTTATAAAAGAGGACCGAGGCATGCAGTGCGCCGGTCTTCAGCCAGGCATCGGAGTCGATCGACTCCCTCACCTCAAGCACCTTCTCTGGAGTGATTCTGAATTTCGAGTGCACCAAAGGGGGTTCTGCCTGGTTTGCATACCCGCCTGACGACTCAAGCGTTGCCAGAAACTCCCCCGTCACCGGGGCCTCGACAAAGATATTCTCATCGATGACGGTGACCGAATCGATCCGGTCAGCTATACCAGAGCAGATGATAAAACCCGCCCCGAGTTCACGGAGGTGATCGTCTGAGGCGACCATCGTCAGGAGCGGCGTATCATTCAGGTGGAGGGAAAAGGTATCCTCGCAGACGATCGCATCGTCTATCTCCGAGATCGTACCGTTTTTGTACATGATCCCGGTATGATGAACAAGATTCATCCGCCCACCTCCGATCGAACCCAGTCAAGGTATGGCTGGCTCCCCTCCTGAACCGGGATGACAAGTATCTCAGGTACATCATAGGAGTGGATCGCCTCGATCCGCTGTATGAGATCCCCGCTCACATCAGCCGTTGTCTTG
>NZ_JARVGN010000236.1 GCF_029762515.1 Methanocalculus sp.
GATCTCCCGTACCTGATTGAGGTCTTCAGGGCTGCTGCTGATGCAGGGGCGACTGTGGTGAATGTCCCTGATACCGTCGGTGTCTATACGCCGATGAAGATGCGTACCCTGATCTCTGCAATAGCAGAGGAGATCCATGTTCCAATCGACATTCACTGCCACAACGACTTCGGCCTCGCCGTTGCCAACACCACCACCGCAGTCGAGGCAGGCGCCTCGCAGGTGCAGGTGACGGTCAATGGGATCGGCGAGCGGGCAGGCAATGCGGACATCGCCCAGACGGTGATGATTCTGGAGGCAATCAACGGGATATCGACCGGGATCGAGACGACCCGCCTCGTCGAGATGTCGCGGCTCGTATCAAGGTACTCGGGTATCCCGATACTGCCGGTCCAGCCGGTGGTCGGGGATAATGCATTTGCCCACGAATCCGGGATCCATTCCCATGGGATCATGGCAAACAGCCAGACCTTCGAGCCGGGGATCATGACACCCGAGATGGTCGGCCACCGCCGCCGCCTCGCCCTCGGCAAGCATGTCGGCAGGCACGCGGTGCGGCAGATGCTCTCGCTTGTCCATATCAACCCATCAGACACCGAACTGGATCTGATCGTCGAGCGGATCAAGACGATATCCGCACGCGGAAGAAGGGTTACGGATCACGATCTCTATGTGATCGCAGAAGATGTGATGGATATCCAGGCGGTTGCAAAGACCGTCGAGCTCCGTGATATCGCTGTTATGAGCGGGAACCACTGCATACCGACTGCCAGTGTCCGTGCCTGTGTCCTCGGAACCGAGAAGGCCGGGAGTGCCATCGGAAACGGTCCGGTGGATGCTGCGGTGAAAGCAGTCCTGAGCGTGATGCCGATTGGTATCCAGATGAAAGACTTCAGGATCGAGGCGATCAGTGGCGGAACCGATGCAATCGGGCATGTGACGATCACGGTCGAGGATGCTGAGGGCAGAACCTATGATGCAAGCTCATCGGGGGACGATATCGTTCTGGCATCTGCTGAGGCGATGGTGAATGCAATCAACCTCATCCGGTATACGCAGACGTCACCCTGATCTTTTTTATTCTCTCCCACCTTTTTCTTCACATGGATGATCCACGACTATTCTGTGTGGGCGGAAGGTGGAAGAGCAGCCCTCTGATCTCAGATGTCATCTCTCCTTATACCGGTACAACGGTAGCGTCTGTCTGTCTCGGATCAGCAGATGATCTCCGGGATGGTGCACAGGCAGCAGCGGGAGCATTTGAAACGACCCGGAGGCTCCCCCTCCATACCCGGCGGAAGATTCTGTATGCCATAGCCGCACGTCTTGAAGAGCGGAGGGAAGAGCTTGTGGCAACCTTCATCGCAGAAGGCGGAAAGGTGCGGAAGGTGGCAGATGGCGAGGTCACCCGGGCGATTGAGACGATCACGATCTCTGCCGAGGAGGCGGGAAGGGTCGATGGCACAATCCTCCCCCTTGACCGCACGCCGGCAGGTGCCGGCCATACAGGGTATCTCACACGGGTGCCGGCAGGCCCGGTACTTGCGATCACCCCCTTCAACTATCCCTTAAATCTCGCCTGCCACAAGATCGGTCCGGCGATAGCAATCGGCGCCCCGTTTCTCCTGAAACCGGCAACCGCCACACCGCTCTCATCCCTGATCCTGGCCGAGATTATCATCGCGGCAGGCTATCCCCCGGAAGCGGTCTCGGTGATCCCGGCACCCGGAGCAGTTGCGGATGAGATCATCCCTGACGACTCCTTCGGCTATCTCTCCTTCACCGGGAGTCCGGATGTCGGCTGGGCGATCAAGAACCGGGCTGGAAGAAAAGCGGTCGGGCTCGAACTCGGGGGAAATGCTGCTGTGATCGTCTGCCCGGACTCTGATCCCGATTATGCCGCAATGCGGATCGTTGCCGGCGGGTTTGCAAATGCCGGCCAGAACTGCGTCTCGGTACAGCGTGTTCTCATCCACAGGTCTATCTATTCCGGGATGGAAGAGAAGATCCTCGGGTATATCCGCCTGCTGAAGGTGGGAGATCCTGCCGATCCCACGACTGATATCGGCCCGATGATCTCCGCTGAGGCAGCATCACGGGCAGAGGCGCTGATTAGGTCGGCTGTTGATTCCGGTGCCCGCCTCGTCTGCGGAGGAAGGCGTGAGGGGGCGCTCCTCTACCCGACTATGCTTGCCGATCTCGGGCTATCCCAGGATCTCTCCTGCCGGGAGCTCTTTGCCCCGGTCATTCTCCTGCATCCTTTTGATGAGGTCGATGAAGCAATCAAAATTGCAGACACCTCTGACTATGGGCTCCAGGCAGGCATCTTCACCGACTCCCTTGAGACTGTAAGGAAAGCCTTTGGGAGAATCGATGTCGGGGCGCTCCTTGTGAATGACATCCCGACATTCAGGGTCGATGAGATGCCCTATGGCGGTGTGAAGGGATCAGGCATCGGACGCGAAGGCCCTGCCTCTGCTATACGCGAGATGACAGTAGAAAAAATGTTGATTATAAATGAGAGGTGATTATGCAGCTTCCGGCATACGCCCTTCGAGTGAGCTTCTGACCTGCTGCTGAAGCTGCTCGAATTTTGTGGCGATCGCCTTCTCCTGTTTTTCAAGGGATTTGATCCGCAGCTCAAGGGTGTCGATCTTATCGGCGAGGGTTTTTGCAACATGCTCTTTTGTCTGCTGCACCATCACTGAACCGATTGTCATGAAGACCTCGGCATCGTCAGCAGTCTCTTTCAGCTCTTCTTCCGCACGCTTCGCCTCACGCACGCTCATCTCGTACTGGGATTTCTGCTGAAGAATTGTCTGCATCTGCTGCTGCATCTGCTGAAGCTGTGCGATCTGCTGCTGGACTTTCTGAGGGATATTAGGGTTTTCCATGGTTTTCTATCTCCTGCATCTCTTCTGCGATGTTTATCAGGCGGAGCCACATGTTCAACGCGGCCCGCAATGCCGGGATGTCGCCGGCGGTGACTTTCAGGGTAAGACGATCGTTCTCAAGGCTGATGGTGGCACTTGATCGATCCCCGGTTTCGTCTGATGCCTCGGGGGCAAGTGCCTGATAGAGTATTGGTGCATGAGGGGTGACAAAGGTGAACTCCGTATCATGCATCATGACGCTCTCAATCACACCGATATTCTCGTCTCTGCCTTCCGTCGAAGGTGATTGCCCCGTCCTGGTTCTGGACCATTGTGACAGGTACATATCGGTTCAGGAGATCATAAACCGATTGGTCGCTCGTGAAGATGCCTCTTCGCATCTCTTTCTCACGGATGCCGACCGACCAGCCGGATAGCATGATCTCCCCTTTCATCTCGCCATCCACTTCGAGGCGGATAGCGATCTTCTGCTGTTGCTTCTCAATAAAAAGTATGGCGGGATCCTGTGGGGAGAGATCACGAAGCCCGGTTTTTCCCCTGTTCATATGATCGCACCCGAGTGCAAAAGCGAGATCCCGTGCAAAGGCCCGGATCTCAGGGGTTGGGCGGCGTGATGTCGTAAGGATCGTCATCTGGCCTTGAGGTCTTTTATAACTGCCCCACGCTCTTTGAAGAGGATACGGTGTCCGCAGTATGGGCAGCGGACATTCACGTCTATCTCAACCTTCCTCTTGCAGTGGGCACATTTGTATGACCCGGTCACGCCAGTCTACGCCTCCTT
>NZ_JARVGN010000237.1 GCF_029762515.1 Methanocalculus sp.
GGCTCCCAAGATGCCCGGCTTCATCAGGTGCCTCGACATGCACGTACACGAAGTCAAGCCGCTTCAGCGCGTCCAGTGCATACCGGATCTTGGCCTCATAGTCGGTATCGAGATATCCGGTTGCTCCGGGAACCTTGATCACCTCCATGCGGGCAATTGTCGCAATTCCAAAGAGGAGATCGACTGCTGAGATCATCCCGCCGGATCTCCCGTACTGTTCTTCAAATGACGGAATTTTCGGAGTCTGCCCCCCGCTCCACGGCCAGATGGAGGTTGCAGGAGATTGTCCCTTCTCAATTCGTTTCAGATTCACCGGGTGGCCGGCAAAGACCTCTGCCGAGACCTCCATACAATGACGCAGGATATCCGCGTCTGCTCCTGTCGGCAGATAGGAATCGATCGGCTGCCCGACGATATCATGCGGAGGGGTGGAGGATGCCCCGCTCCCATGATGAAAGACGAGCAGGTTTCTGTAGCTGATCCCCGGATAGAGAGTTACGCCATCAAGTTCCTTCTGAAGCGAGGCAAAGAGCTCTTTTCCCTCGGAACTAGAGATATGACCGGCAGAGAAATCCTCCATCACCCCGTCCCGGATCGTCACCAGGTTGCAACGGTATGCGATATCGCCTGCTGCAAGCGCAACACCCATCGAGGCCGCCTCCAGCGGACCGCGCCCGGTATAGTAGAGGGCCGGATCATAGCCGAGGACAGAGAGATTTGCAACATCTGATCCTGGTTCAAAACCCGGAGGTACCGTTTCCAGCAGGCCCATCCGGCCATTCCGGGCAATGGCATCCATGTTCGGGGTAGAAGCATACTCAAGCGGGCTCAGCCCGCCGAGTGCTTCAATCGGCTCATCTGCCATCCCATCCCCAAGGATAAGGAGGCATTTCCTCTTCATTCCCTCTACTTCCTCCAGATGCATCATTACTAGATCTGCCGGGAGTATCATTAATAGTCTCTTGAGCGCACATGATCTACTCTGTGAAACCTGACATCTCATTCCGTGAAGCTGCCGGAATCTTTCTCCGCGGCCTCATCATGGGCGGATCCGACATCGTACCCGGTGTCTCCGGCGGCACCATGGCGTTTATCACCGGCATTTACGGGCGGCTTGTCCATGCAATAGCCGCTGTGCGCCCGCATACCGCGATCCGGCTTCTACGTGGAGATATTAGAGGGTTCAAAGATGATTTACAGGCAGCCGATCCGATATTCCTGATCATCCTGCTTGCCGGGATCGGCACCGCCGCTCTCCTGATGTCACGGGCGATCCTGCATATCCTTGAGACCTGGCCTGGCGAGGCATTCGGGCTCTTTCTTGGGATCATCGTAGCATCTGCCGTTGTGATCGCCATCCAGATCGAGTCTGCCAGAAAAAGTGCCATCATCTTCATTGGTGCTGGCCTTTTAGTCGGATACATGATCGGAAGCATCCCCGCAGGATCATTTGGCCACTCTCTCCCGATGATCTTTCTAACCGGTATGATCGCCCTCTGTGCGATGATCCTCCCCGGAATATCGGGTGCATACCTCACCCTCATCCTCGGGCAGTACGAGTATATGCTTCAGGCACTCAGGGACGTCTCAATCCCAGAGATCATCGCGTTCATGGCAGGAGGGGCAATCGGCATCCTCCTCTTCTCCCGGGCGCTCCGGTACCTCCTTGACCACTACACTGCTGTTCTGCTCGCCTTCCTGACCGGCCTGATGCTCGGATCGACCCGGACATTGTTTGAACGGATTGGGGAGGCGGGGGGATTCACACCGGAAGTCATCATCGCGTGTACGACTGGTTTCATCCTGATCGCCGCAGTTGAGCAGATAAGGCGGAAAAAGAGGGATACTATTGTTCACAAAAAATGAGGGGAGTCAACTATCCTCACTCACCATATGAAATTCGATGTGATTAAAGAATTGATTGATACAAAAGGACCATTATAATCGTACAAATTCCTCTACAGTCAACCCAGCTTCATGAATGATCGCCCGCACAGTTCCTTTTGGAATATCCATACCTGAATGATTTGGAACAACAGTTCTTCGTTTCGTGACGGGGTTATACCATATCTCATGGCTCCCTTTTGCCTGTCGATCAAATACAAAACCGGTAACTTTTAACTTTCGGATAACTTCGCGGGCCGGTATTGAAGGAAGCTTGATCATTTGGTTATACCGTTACCGTAACGGGAATCTTGACATTTTTAATTAATTTTGTTGAAGAAACAAGATGCTCCGGCAGGGGATCGCCATGTTCAAGATATGATTCTATCAGTTTACGGGCGACATCCTGGGCGATCTCCATAGTTTCACTGATTGTTCTACCCTGAGCAATAAGACCCTGAATAGTGTCACTTGTTGCCAGGTATCCCCCTTCATCAAGTTTCCTGATAGTAATTGAGAGCATGTATTCGGACATTGTATCTTCTTCAGCCTCCAGCGTATTCTGATATCATATATCTCTCGTCCACCATACCAAGAGATCGTGCATTAATCCAGATAGGGATTGATCGCTTCATGGATCAGATTACTAACCAGTCAGTTCAACTTCACCTGCTGCAAGAGGTCTGCAACAGAGCCGGCCATTATGCACATCCTTCATCACCAGATCAATCTTTTTCGAGATTTCAATGGTATAATACGCTTCACCACAGCGATCACAGATACATGCCGGGACATCCCTGATAACGACGATCTCATCTGCTACTCTGGCAATAAACTCAGTCTTTCCTTCATGCAGAGTTCCTTTACAAAACGTGCATCTCTCTGGAATCAACCTTCTCTCCTCCTTGTTCGTGCATCTATCCAGGACCCTTCATCCGGATTGTATGTTGTAATAACCCGGAGATGATCTTCACAAATCCCCAGTACTAGATGATATGCGTCTTCACGTATAAAACCAAGTATGAGCACAGCTGGACATGGATCATCGTCGGGATATGACTCAATGATCTCCCCACCCCGAATAATTGATTGAAGATCATCAGTTGAAATATTCCTCTCAAACATCCTGACTCGTGCATGATGTGAAATAATGACGGCATCACATTCTGCAAATCTGTTGATCTCTTCTCTTATGTTCACCTCTCCATCCCTTCCTTTGTGTCTGTCCCCATACGATCACAACAAATCAAAGTCACCGATACGATCACAATTCTGATAACCCCGCCCGGACGGCCTCACGAACACTCCTCTCAGACCCGATACCCGGCTTCCATCCAAGCCCCTGAATCTTTTCAACAGAGAGGAGCATCTTCGGGACATCCCCTATCCAGCCGCGATCCCCTCCGGTGAAGGCGAATTCGACATCAGCAAGCCCCATCTCGGATACAACGATCTCTCCTATCGAGACGACATCGATCCAGTCATCAGATCCGATATTATAGACATTATACAGATTGGAACCATGCTCTGAGGCATAGATCATCCCCTCAACGCAGGCAGCAACCGAGAGATAAGATTTGGTCTGGGTTCCGTCACCCAGGATCTCAAGCTGCTCCGGGTTACTCTTGAGTTTCCTGATAAAGTCAAAGATCACCCCGTGGTTGCTCCGGGGACCAATGATATTAGCAAACCGGAAGACCGATCCTTTCATCTGGTAGGTGTGACAGTACGACGAGATCATCGCTTCAGACGCGAGCTTGCTTGCACCATAGACCGAGATAGGC
>NZ_JARVGN010000238.1 GCF_029762515.1 Methanocalculus sp.
GATATCCCGGACAGCACCCAGAACCCCGGAAATATCACCCCGCCGCTTCTCCTTCCAGCCGGAAATATCACATTGGTTCCACATACGTACCTATACACCCGGAGATCCATTGAATCTTTCCAAATACAGACATTCCCAAAGAAATAGATACTCATTTATATAGTCCGAAGTTAAAAAGTGCCCATGGTGAAGAAATGAGTGATCTCCTGCTGAGCCTCTCCGCCTATATCGCCATCGGGGCTCTTGCTTTTGGCATAGGACTTATCGGAGGATACATCGCTCTCTCCAGGTATTATACGAAGAGATTTCTTATCGTCGGGAAGGAATGTTCAGATAAAGATTCTCTCATTCCCCTCCTTGATGAAATTGAACGAGAATCATAAGGTGTTCTATGGTTACCCTCAGCGGCTATAGTCTGATAGTCATCGTCTCGCTCTGTTTCGGACTGATCGTCAGTTTTCAGCTGGCCCATATCCAGTATATCAGGTACTTAATCAGGCTTGCAAAACGATCAATTCTAAGCGGAACTCTTGCTCCGGTCTTTTCCGAGCTTGAACAGCGTGGCGGCGAGATATAAGAGATCAGGGATGTATCAGGGGGCATAACCCCGCCTGTTATCTAACAGGAGCAACCAATACGTACCTGATGGAATGCACAGTGCTTGCAAGCGGGAGCAGTGGCAACTGCATCTACGTCAGCAACGGCACAAGCGCCCTCATCATCGATGCGGGCATCGCAAAACGTGATATCATCACCAGAATATCCGAATCGGGCGGAGACCCTGCAATTGTCGAGGGGATCCTCCTCACCCACGAACATACCGATCATGTCCGGAGTGCCAATGCCCTCGCCCGTGCTCTCTCCCTCCCCCTGATCGCAACCGGCGGGACACTTGCAGCATTCTCCTCTATCCGGCAGCAGATCAAAAAACCTCCACCCCATATCGCATGCCGGTATAATACCCCCCTGACAGTCGGGGCATTCGAAGTCACCCCTTTTGCCGTCTCCCACGATGCCACCGAACCATGCGGCTATTCCATACGATCAGATGACCTGACACTCTCGATCATGACCGATACCGGGACAGTCACCCCCCGGATGATGGAGCTTCTTGCAGAGAGCGACGGGATTGTCCTTGAATCCAACCACTGCCCGAAGATGCTTGATGAAGGGCCCTATCCTGAGTACCTGAAGCGTCGGATCAGGGGAAAGAAGGGGCATCTCTCAAACACAATGGCAGCAGAATGCCTCAGGGAACTGCATGGCTCAGTCTCCACCGTCATCCTCTCGCATCTGAGTGAAGTGAACAACTCCCCCATGGTTGCCTTCGCTTCATCACAGGAGGCGCTTGGCCTCGATATGACCTATACCGATCTCAGGGTAGCCTCGCCCGGAATCGACTGCTCCTGCCTCTCCCGGCCGATAAGGATTCATTGAGAAATTTTAAGTTTTAAAAACTGCTCAGATCGATTCTAGATCTTCCCGATAGAAGAGGGCTGGATACGGTGAATTGAGATGGTTGCACCGCTGATCACGCCGGAGTGATCCCGGAATGGCTCGACACTGATCCGCACCTGTATTTTCACACGATCACGCCTGAGAAGGACACAATCCAATTCCATTGGCTCCCTGGCACTACCTGCAACAACTGAATGGAGCTGTTTTGCGATTGCATCTTTGGAATGGCCTTCAAGCGAAAGAATTTCAGATAGCGGCTGGTTCTCGGCATCTTTCTGCGTCCACCCGATCATCTCTTCGGCCGCATAGTTGATCAGCCTGACATGGAGACCTGAATCAATGCTGATAAGCCCATCCGGCATCCGGGGTTGGCCGGGATAATTACCGGCAACTTCTGAGACGAACGCCTCTTCAACCCACTTCTTCTCTGCCATATCAATATAATGAAGGGTCTGTTCGAGCCGGGTATTCACTTTTCGAAGCTCCAGTGTCCGTTCGGCAACAAGTTCTTCGAGGTGTTCACGGTGTCGGCGGAGCTCCTCTTCAATCCGGACGCGATCGCTGATATCCCGGAATATCAGCACTGACCCTGTGAGATGTTCCTTCTCATCCATAATCGGAGTTGCAGTGTACTCAACAAACCGCCGGGAGCCATCCGGAGAGACGAGCACCATCAGCTGATCAGAGTGGATAGCTCTTTGATCCCGGAGTGCCTGCAGAACCGGATCTTCACCCTGGCTTCCGTTACCGCTCTCAATCCTGAAGACAGCGCCCAAAAGGGTTCCGATCGCCTCATCCTCGCTGACTCCGGTGAGCCTGGATGCAACCGGGTTCATCAACCTCACAACCCCCCCTGTATCTGTTGCGATGATCCCCTCACCCATGCTCTGCATTGTTGTCTTCAGCCACCGTTCGCTCGCCCGAAGCCTCCTCTCCATCGAGGATTTATACAGTGCTATCTCGATGGCAATTTGCAGATCGCGTTCCATGAACGGCTTGAGGATGTACCCGTACGGCTCGGTCACCTTTGCCCGTGAGATCGTTCCCTCTTCAGAATATGCCGTCAGGTACACAACAGGGATCTCCAGTTCCTCCCTGATGATCGCTGCTGCTTCGATCCCATCCATTGTACCTTTCAGGACGATATCCATCAGGACAATATCCGGAAGGTTCAGACGGATCGCTTCTATTGCTTCCTCTGCATAGCCGGATATCCCGACAACAGAATATCCCATCTTCAGAAGACGGGCCTTTAAATCCATTGCGACTATTGACTCATCCTCAACGATCCAAACACTGGTTTCTGCCATCTCTTCACTCCCTCTCTTTATATTGCAATGGATTGAAGACAATCCTAAACTCGGTTCCTTTACCTGTTTTCAACTCAAGCGTTCCATCCAGCTGTGTCACCAGGGAAGAGACAAGAAGGAGGCCGAGCGACTGGATCTTCTCGATCCTGATTCCTTTCGGCATACCGATGCCATCGTCCCTGATAGCAAGAGTATAGCTTCCATTTTCATTCGGGTGCATGGAGATCTGGATCGTCCCCTCACGCTCATCAGGGAATGCATGCCTGAATGCATTTGAAACCAGTTCATTGAGCAGAAGCCCGAGGGGCACCGAGGTATCCGGGTTCAAAACCACATCCTGGATATCAAACTGTACGGCCACGTTCTGTGCATTGGCGCCATATTCCCTCCGAAGACTCTGGGTGATCCGGGTTGTATATTCGGAAAAGTCGATCCGCCCGAGTTCCTTTGACCGGTAGAGATGTTCATAGACATAGGCAAGTGCCCTGACCCTGTTCTGGCTGTCAGTCATATAGCCGAGGATCTTCGGATCGCTCACAAACTGGGACTGGAGCTGGAGGAGGCTTGAGATCACCTGGAGATTGTTCTTTACCCGGTGATGGACCTCGCGGAGCAGCACCTCCTTCTCGGCAAGCGCCTCTTCCATCAGGAGGTTTGAAGAGACAGTATCTGAGACCTTTGATATGGAGAGCAGGATATATTCACGATAGTCAAGGTTGATTGCACGTGGCCTGATCAGGTATTCGGCACTTACCCCTGAGGCATCGCGGAGCATCTGGGTGAAACCGTCCCTCTCCTCAATAACCGCATTTCGTATCTTCTGTTCAAAGACCCCTCGTGACGTCTGGGTGGTAGCGCCGATCTGAAGAACCGCAGAGAGAGGGAGGGAGAGATCAAAG
>NZ_JARVGN010000239.1 GCF_029762515.1 Methanocalculus sp.
CAGTTAAGCCCACCTGCGTCGAATATTGTACTGAGGTACGAGAGTCCTCGGGAACTATTCAACGCTGCCAATACCACCCCCCTATTATGGAAAAAACAACTCTTCTCAGATTACGATACACATGACGCCTGCGTCTATTTCTTCTTCGCTCTCATGATATCAGTCATGTATGATTCCTGATACAGTATCCCGGATGACGGATACAATATGCCGGATGCAATGCCCGGGACACCAATACTGAAGTGCGTAACTGAAATACTGTAAAAAGAAAAGAAAGAGGGGTCGATTTTGTTTTGGGTTGTAGCGGGAAACCCTGACCAGAGCACGGGATCAATGAAGCGGAACTCCCGTGATGCTCCGGCATATACTATTCTGACTTGAGGGTATATAAACAAAAGGAGCGGGGTGCGAAAGTGAAATCAGATCAGGGTGCCGCTGCTGCTCCTGATAACTGATGGCCTGTCATTGATGTTCCAGTAAAAGATCCTGTAGTTTCCGTTACCGAGGCTGATGATCGTCGGGTCAATATTGCCCTCTCCCGAAAGGATTACCGAGCGATCAGTAAAGGTGATTCCGTCCTTCGAGGTGAAGCTGTAGATCCCCGGACTTGCATCGTTGAGCCTGCCTCCCTGATAGAAGGGGAATGCCGAGGCGATCAAGAGGTAGGTGCCGTCGGGGAGGATCGTTATCGCCGGGTCAACGAAACCTGCGAGAACCGGCCCTTCACGAGTAAATAAATGTCCGTCATCGGAGATGGCAGATACAATGCCGTGCCTGACATCCTCCCCATCAGAGACATAATAGATCCTTACCCTGCCATCCGGAAGGAGAACTGCCTCAGGGACTGATGCCCAGCCACGATCAGGAGTATTCTGCGAATCAATCCTGATTCCCTCCCTCTCAAAGTGCAGCCCGTCGTTTGATATGGCAGAAAAGATGCTATGAACCGCCTGGCCGGGCCCTCCGCTGCCAGTTGCACCCTTGTAATACATCCGTAGCGTCCCGTCTTTTTGTTTCACGATTGTGGGATCTCCAACAGTCATCTCCGGACTCCCCCCGATCCCAGGAGAAAGCCGAACTCCGGCTTCTCTCTCAAAGATCATCCCGTCATCTGAAATGGCTGAGAGTATACCCGCAGCACCATTGTAGTACATCCGCACTCTCCCGTCTTCCAGCCGGTACAGGTAGGGAATACTTGCATCATTGAGGCGTACTCCGGAATCAACTGTCCATGTAAATCGTAATGGTTCACCATTCTCTTCAGGCTGTCCAGTCTTCTCTTCTGTTGTGGTGGTTTCTGGTGTCCCTACCAATATGGCTGCCGTCTGTGGCGGAGATGTTGTTGAAACAGGTGCGGAATCCTCAGGTCCGGTTGTGCATCCCGCAGCAAGCAGTACCAGGGCCAGAATACCAACAGTGATGATATGTATCTTCATCTTACACAAACTCCATAAATTCATTTGGTTTTGGTTTTATATCATTTTGGTTGATAGTATCCGGAATTGCCAGAAAAAATCACTAATGCTCTAATAAATTTTAGAAGAGGGATACCGCTCTTTCAGGAGCAGGTAGTTGACTGCTGACGACTAAAAAAAAGATTACATTCCGGGGGATTCATCCATTCCCAGGAAGAAGAGCACACTCTCTCCATACTCAACAGGTGCATAATGATAGCCGGCATGGGGAACGTCCTTGAACCGGAGAAGCCAGGATCCATCGATCTCGCCTGCAATCCTGACTGAGACCGCATCGGGAGTCAGAATATCATCTGTACCTACGATGAGCATCACATCCTTCTTGATACCAGAGAGACCGTCAAACGATCCATTCCATGCAAGGTTTGCCTCTGCCTCCTGCCGCTTTCCTTCAGGGACTGTGGGATCGAGAGCTCTTGATTCAATGAGACCGAGAAGTGTCTTTGTCTCAGGGATCCTGATGCTGTATGTGGATGAATCCAGTATGAGTTTCCTGACCTTCTCAGGATGATCGATTGTAAGCTGCTGGGCGGTGGTAGATCCCATGGAGACACCATAGACATGCATGCTGTCATAGCCCAGCACAGTCATCAGTGCAGCAGCATCGTCTGAAAACTGGTAGATTGACGGGGTTGTTGTGTATGCACTGCTCTGCCCCATTCCCCGGTGATCATAGGTGTACACATGGTACTTCGATGCAAGGATACCGATGAAAGTCTCGTTCCAGCCCTCAATGGTAGCGCCAAATCCTTCGATCAACAGGAGAGGTTCCCCTGACCCAAATTCGCGATAGGCAAGAGTAACGCCGTTTACATCTGCATAATGAATAGGGGTTTCATCGAATGATACTACCGGGAACTGCCGGGCTTCCTGTTCTGAAAGGTGAGTGGTGTCGCTTGCGGCTATACATCCGGCTGTTGCCAGAAGGGTTATGGCAAATAAAAGCAGGGTGAGTGTGAAAATCGATCGTCTATCCATAGTATATCCTCATGTTCATGCATTATATCCGTATGATTATTGTATTCAGTTATGGATCAATAGGGAAAAACGTTATCGATGAGCGTCTCCGAAAGTTCAGGTAAATTAATTAAAGCTCTTGAAAACGTCATAATTGTAAAAAATCTCCTCTCTTATCAATTTGACTTAGGATTTATCTTTTGTGAATGCCCGGTCTCCTCTGTATACGTTGACACGTGCTATCGTCAGGATTCTATATGATAAGGATCATCTTACCTCTGGAGACAGGTACTGCTCATGATCTTCGAAGTGCTTCAGTTTCTTATAGACTTCATCTACCCGTTCATCATCATTGCAAACATTATTTTTGCATTGACCGTCGTCTTTATCGAGCGGAAGAACCCGACGGCAACGATTGCATGGCTCATGGCACTCTTCTTTCTCCCGGTAGTCGGCTTTATCCTCTACCTCTTTATTGGACAGAGTTTTCACCGGGATCGGATGTTCCGGGTGAAGAAAGAGTATGATGAAAAGATGACCGATCTGATCGAATCGCAAAAGAAGGAGCTCTTCAACCACCAGATCTCAAAATTACATACTGTTTCTGATGCATATAAGCGGATGATGCTGATGCTGATGGAGAGCAACAGGGCACTTGTGACGACAGATAATGAAGTCAGGGTCTTTATTGACGGAAATTCCAAGTTTAACGCTCTGCTTGAGGCCATCCGGAAAGCAGAGGATCACATCCATCTTGAATATTATATCTTAAAAGATGATGAGATCGGGCGAGAAGTCTTTGCAGCATTAACCGAGCGGGCGAAGGCGGGTGTTACGGTCAGATTCCTTGGTGACGGGCTTGGTGCGGCAGGCCCGAAGAGATCCTTCTATGCATCCTATCTTGAGGCGGGAGGAAAGCTCGCCTTCTTCTTCCCCTCCCTCCTGCATGTACGGCATCCGAGGATTAACTACCGAAACCACCGCAAGATCGCAGTGATTGATGGAAAGACCGGGTTCATTGGCGGTTTTAACATCGGTGATGATTACCTGGGCCGTGTCCCGGAGTGGGCGCCATGGCGCGATACCGCTGTGATGGTAGAGGGCCATGCGGTCTTTTCGATGCAGATTCGGTTTATCCTGGAC
Source organism: Methanocalculus sp. (assembly GCF_029762515.1). GTDB lineage: Archaea > Halobacteriota > Methanomicrobia > Methanomicrobiales > Methanocorpusculaceae > Methanocalculus. The sequence goes on from NZ_JARVGN010000239.1 coordinate 3,576, forward strand.
TGGAACTATGCCTCAAAAGAAGATACGATCGACTTCTCCTCCCGTTACTTCCCCGAGTTAAATGGTTCAGCGGAGGC
>NZ_JARVGN010000023.1 GCF_029762515.1 Methanocalculus sp.
GTAGGTGCATTCAAAGAATGCCGAGTACATCACTGATATCGAGACAAGAGCTGGTGCAATGAAGACCGGATAGGGTATGCCATCCACATCCTGGATCAGGGCGCCGACACCATATCCAAGGGCAAGAAGATAGAGCACCGGCTCAACAAACGGGGGAATAAAATTAACCCGGTACGTCTTGATAAATGCATCCAGGTTCCGCCGCCAGACCGCCAGCGACCCCCTAGAAATCCCGCTCAATCCACTGTATGCCATAGATCACTCCCTCAATGTCCTTCCGGTCAGCTTCAGGAAGACATCCTCAAGGGTTGCCCTCCTGACCGTGATCCGCTCCCTGCGGCATCTCTCCATCAGGATCCGGGCAACGATCTGCGGGTCATCTGCCTGCACCTGAATGATGTCGCCAAATACTTCAAACCTGACCCTCTCCTCCTTCAGGCAGGCGATGATCTCCGGGCTTGCTGCTGCCTCAACGATCTCATCACCGGCATATTTTTTTACGAGCTCAGCCGGGCTCCCTTCAACAAGGATCTTTCCTGTATCCATGATAACGAGCCGATCACAGAGCCGTTCAGCCTCGTCAAGGTAATGCGTGGTCATCAGAAGCGTACAGCCAAGCGATCGCAGATGACGGAGTTTCTCCCAGATGAGGTGGCGTGCCTGGGGATCAAGGCCGATTGTGGGCTCATCAAGGATCAAAAGTTCCGGCTCGTTCATCAATGCACGTGCAATGATCAGCCGCCGTTTCATCCCGCCAGAGAGTGTCTCTATCGGCGCGTCACGTTTCTCAGAAAGCTGCATGAATTCAAGGAGCTCTTCAGCCCTTTCTTCTGCCTCTGTTCGAGTTATCCCAAAATAACGAGCATAGATGGTGAGATTTTGAAATACAGTAAAATCCGGATCGGGATTATTCTCCTGTGGCACCACCCCAAGCCGCTGCTTGATTGTACGGGGATCTCTGTCGGTATCCATCCCAAATACCAATAGATCTCCCCGGGTTCGTTTTGATACGCAGTGGATCATCTTCATTACAGTCGTCTTCCCGGCACCGTTTGGCCCGAGAAAACCAAAGATCTCACCTTTCTGAACAGAAAAGCTGATGCCATCAACTGCTGCAAGGGTGCCAAAGTATTTTTCAAGATTATGTGCAGTGATGATCTCCATAGGCAATCGCTTTTCCATGAACTTCTTCTTGTTTGGGAATGATGATTCTGATCCTCTCATATGCCAGCACGATCAAACAATCTGGTAGATAGAGTTTGAAGGGTTACGAACCGGCACTTCAGGAGAGCATATGAGCTGGCAGGATATTGCTATTACGATCATCACATTCCTTCTTGCAGTCATGCTCCTCCCCCAGCTTCAGGATGTCCTGTACCGTGGGGCGGTGATGAACTTCTTTACTGCAAGCTTTACCAGCTTTCTTGCATATATCCTCTGTGTGGTCTTCGCATCTCTTGGCCTCTGGATATCGGTCATTGGCCAGACCACTGTTGCATCAATATGGTTCCTCCTTGCATATTTCTCAGTCAGAAATGTTCGGGATGACCAGTATCCGGATAAATCACTCTTCTTTGTTGCAAGAGATTTCCTTTCTGTATGGATGATGGGAACTGCCTTCTCCCTCTCCGTTTTCGCAAGAAAAATCTTTAGATAGGGTGAGGCTGCTCACCCTTTCCGGCCTCGTGCAAGCGAGATGACAAATCCGACAATGCAGAGCAATGCAAAGATTATAAATGCATATCTCTGGGTGATAATAAAGCCGGATGCCTGCTCGGCTCCAATCTCAACCGCACCGATGAAGATGGTGAAAAGAAAGAGGGTAATTCCCATTGAGAGTACCATGCCAAACTGCCTCATCGTCGCAATAGTGCCGGAGGCGATCCCATAATCTGTCTTTTGTACCGATCCCATCACCGCATTGGTATTTGGGGATGAGAAGAGGGCAAACCCAAATCCCAGGAAGAGGAGAGCCAGTATTATGATGGGAAGCGTTGTTTCTTCTGAGACTCCTGCGAGAATAAAGAGCCCGATGGCATTCAGCCCCATCCCGGCAGATGCGATATAACGGGGTTCTATCCGATCGGAGAGCCTCCCTGCCCACGGGGAGAAGAGCACCTGCATCAGGGGCTGGCTCACAAGAACAAGTCCGGCAGATTTTGGATCAAGACCTTTGATGATCTGGAGGTACAGGCTGAGAAGGTATCCGATTGCAAAGGTCGCACTATAGTTGATCAGGGCTGCAATATTTGAGAACGTAAAAACACGGTTGTTTTTGAATATCCGTATATCAAAGATCGGATTGTGTACCTTTGTTTCATGGGAAAGGAAGATGGGGAGGAGGAGGAAGAAGAGGATGAGCGCTACCACTCCCTCCTTGGATGTGATCGAGGTGATCCCAAATATCCCGCAGAAGACCACTGATGCATAGAGGAGGGCTCCCACCAGATCGAATGAAGGGACATCAGCAGCTGCCCAGTCCACTGTAATCCAGCGTGTCACAGCGAATATTATGAAGATACATAATGGCACAAGAATGAAGAAGAGACTCCTCCACCCGAGGTAATGGGTGAGCAGCCCGCCGATGACCGGACCTAGCGAGAGGCCGGCATAGACGCCGGTTACATTAATCCCAAGTGCCTTGCCGCGCTGCTCTTTTGGAAAGACTGATGAAACGATTGCAACGGATGTTCCAAAGATACATGCGCTCCCTATCCCCTGAAGGCCACGAAGCGCTATGAGTACCGGAAATGTCGGTGAAAAGGGAATGAGAAATGATGTGAGTCCGGTGATGATGATTCCTATGAGGAAGACTTTTTTTCTCCCGTATATATCACTCAGTTTTCCAACAGGTATGAGAAACATCGCCGAACACAATAAAAAGATAGTTGGAACCCATCCGAGCTGGATTGCATCAGCTGAAAATTCTGCTGCAATCTGGGGTAGGGCGAGATTGACCATTGAGCCGATGAACGGTGTCAGGAATGATCCAAGCGTCGATATAATCAGTATCAACCGAAGCCACGATCGATTATCGGATTGTTCCAACATAAATCGAATAGGTGTTTGAATTCGCACCCGATTAAGCCATGGGGTATCCTGCTCACCCACACCTTTTTATATTGTTCACGATAACAATACTATAATGCGTGGTGGATGTTTTTTCGCCGGTGAATGCTTTTATCTCCGGTAGCTTGGCATCTGTTCTTTTCGCAGACATTCTTCTGAAGGCTGACTCCCAAGCGGAGGCTTTCTTTGGTTTTTATCGCTTTTTTAGCTACGCCTGAAGACACCAATGTTTAATCTGGTGTCAGAAGGCAGTATGTGTGTTGTGGTTATACTATGCATGGAAAAGATATTCGCATGGAACGGATCATGGATCGAAAGTCGGGGAAGATGATCATCGTCCCGCTCGACCATGGGGTATCGCAGGGCCCGATAACGGGTTTGATTGATCTTTGTGGAACTGTTGACGCAGTCGCAGAAGGAGGGGCAACCGCAGTCCTTGGGCATGTCGGCCTCGCCCTTCACGGGCACCGTCGATCAGGAGAGGATATCGGGTTGATCCTGCACCTCTCCGCCAGCACCTCGCTTGGACCGGATCCCAATAACAAGGTGATCGTGAATACCGTCACCCAGGCACTGAAGATGGGGGCAGACGCCGTCTCGGTGCATGTAAATATCGGTGCGGATTCCGAGGCATCGATGCTTTCCGATCTCGGGAGGATCTCAATTGAATGTATGGAATGGGGGATGCCCCTCCTTGCAATGATGTACCCGAGGGGCAGGAAGATAACTGACGAAAACGGATGCGAATACGTGAAACTTGCCGCACGGGTGGCATCTGAGCTTGGGGCTGATATCGTCAAGACGGTCTACACGGGAGATCCGGATTCCTTCCGCGAGGTGACAGAGGGGTGCAGCGTGCCGGTGGTTGTTGCCGGTGGCTCCAAGATGAATGATCCCGAGATGCTTCAGGTGATAGAAGGGTCGATGCTTGGAGGAGCAGCCGGGATCTCAATCGGGAGGAATGTCTTCCAGCATAAAAATCCAAGAGCATTCCTGCATGCGGCACGGGCAGTGATGATGGAGAAGAGGACGGCTGAAGAGGCCCTTGAGATACTCAGGGGGAGTTGAAAATGATCGGAAAAGAGATACGTCTTGAGCGGATTATGGACAGAAATACCGGGCGGGCGGTTATTATCCCGATGGATCATGGGTTTACTCTCGGCCAGATAGAGGGGCTGCTTGATATGCAGACTGTCGTCAATGAGGTGAGTGCAGGAGGGGCAAATGCCATCATACTCCATAAGGGAATGGTAAAAGGAGGGCACAGGAGGCATGGCCGTGATATCGGCCTGATCGTCCACCTTTCTGCCAGCACCTCGATGAATCCCGATCCAAATGATAAGGTCCTGATCTGTACTGTTGAGGAGGCGATCACCCTTGGAGCCGACGGGGTATCTATCCATATTAATCTCGGGGCGCCACAGGAGTCAAAGATGATCGAGGCGGCAGGTGTTGTCTCACGGGAATGCAGCCGATGGGGGATTCCTCTCCTGATCATGATCTACCCCCGTGGAGAGGGAATCGATCCAAATGATCCACGTGCTGTTGCCCACTGTGTCAGGGTGGCAGAAGAGTTGGGTGCGGATCTGATAAAGACAAACTACCCGCAGGATGAGAAGGCATTCAGGCAGATCACCACTGCATGCTCGGTTCCCGTGCTCGTTGCCGGTGGTGAGAAGGGAGGCGATCTCGAGTCGCTGATGATGATCGATGATGCAATCACTGCCGGAGGTGCCGGGGTCTGCATGGGGAGAAACGCATTCCAGAGGAAGAACACCACCGAGTTTGTCCATACAATCTGCCGGGTAGTACATGGACGCGAAAAACCGGATAAAGCTCTTGGGAGGCTCTCATGAAGGAGTTCTGGGTTGATATCCGCCCATGGAACAAAGAGGCTGCACTTGCCGCAATCGAGGGAGGAGCAACAGCCCTTCTCCTCAACAGTAGTGAAGAGGCGAAATCTCTTGCAAGGATTCCCATCATTGCGCCCGATGGCGATCTCATCGAGGGAAGGGATTTTCACCGGATTGAGATCATCGACAAGGCAACCGAAGAGCAGGCGGCGGACTATGCCAGGGTTGGCTATGTTATTGTACGTACAACCGACTGGACCGTCATTCCCCTTGAAAACCTTGTTGCGGTATCCGATAGGAGCATTGCAGAAGTCTCTGATGCCCATGAGGCAGCACTGGCTCTGGGCATCCTTGAGAAGGGTGTTGGCGGGATTCTGCTCAACTCACAGGATTCTGAAGAGATCCGGTCCGTTGCCGCTCTGCTTGAAGTGGATGGCGGCACTCTGCCTCTTCTCCCCCTGACCATTACCCGGATCACGCCTGTGGGGATCGGTGACAGGGTCTGCATCGATACCTGCTCCCTCTTTGATGAAGGTGAAGGGATGCTTGTGGGGAATACATCATCTGCCCTGTTCCTTGTTGCCGCCGAGACCCTGGAGAACCCCTATGTCTCCCCCCGTCCATTCCGGGTGAATGCTGGTGCTGTGCATATGTACATCCTTTCCCCTGATGGCAAAACCCGTTACCTCTCCGAGATAGGCTCCGGAGATACAGGATGTGCCGTAACCGGGGAAGGACAGAGCCGTACGGTCTCTGTCGGGAGAGTAAAGATCGAGCGCCGCCCCCTTCTTCTCGTTGAAGCGGAGCATGAGGGGCGGGTTGCAAGTGCGGTCATCCAGAATGCCGAGACGGTCAGGCTTGTCGGGGAAGATGGTGTTCCGCGAAGCGTCGTTGAGCTGAAAGAGGGAGATCGGGTCCTTGGACACCTGATGACCGGAGGACGGCACTTTGGGGTTGCCATCGATGAGACCATCCTTGAGAGATGATGGCCGCACCATCGGGATCATTGGTGGAACAGGCCGGATGGGAACCCTCTTCAGGCAGATATTCAAAGATGCAGGCTGCTCCGTGGAGGTGATCGGCAGAGCTTTGGCTTCTGAGTACCGCGAGCTTGCCGGGCGATGCAGTGTGGTACTGGTTACCGTTCCCATTTCTGTGACCGAAGAGGTGATCAGATCAGTTGCACCTTTTCTTGAGAAGGATCAGCTGATTGCAGATCTCACCTCCATCAAGGAGAAGCCGGTTGCAGCAATGCTTGAATCTGATGCACAGGTGATCGGCCTTCATCCGCTCTTTGGCCCGAATATGGCAACGATAGAGAATCAAAAGCTGATCATGACACCTGCGAGGGCAGATCCGGAGACGCAACTCTGGCTACAGGGGATATTCGAAGCGGCAGGTATGCTGGTTCATCAATCGACACCAGGGGTACATGACAGGGCGGTAGCGGTGACACAGGGGATCATCCATCTTCAGAGCATTGCAATGGCGCAGATGCTCAGGAGCTTAAATTGTACACTCGAAGATCTCCTCCCATTTGCCACCCCGAATGCCCATGCCACCTTTGCCTTCATGGCACGGACACTCTCACAGGACAGCAGCCTGTATGGGGGCATCCTCCAGGGAAATCAGTCAGTTGAAGAGGCGATATCCGCCTATCTGAAGGCTGTTAGAGAGGTAGGGGAGATGATTCTTCAGCACGATCCTGAGGTATTCAGGGAGGAATTTGATAAGGACGCTGCACACTCCGCCTCATTTCAAAAAGAGGCAATTGCTCTTACCGATCGACTCCTTGATCAGGTGGTGAGCGAGTGGTAATAGCAGTCCTTGGACCTGCCGGGACATTCAGCCATGAGGTTGCTGTCCGGCTGAGCGGGGCTGAGCCGCTCCTCCTCCCTACGATATCTGCGGTCTTTGCACTCGCGGAGAAGGGAGAGGCTATTGGTATTGTTCCCATAGAGAATAGCGAGGCAGGAGGTGTCGGGCCGACCCTTGACGGGCTCTGCCGGTATGATGTGAAGATCACAGGAGAATGCTATCTCCCTATCCACCATACCCTTGCCTCATCTGTTTCGATCGATGATGTAACAGAAATTTATGCACATCCCCAGACACATGAGCAATGCAGCGAGGCATTTGATCGCCTTGGTCTGGCGGTGATCCATACAAGCAGTAATGCAGCCAGTGCTCTCAAGGCACTGGAGAACAGGCAGGGTGCTGCTGCCATCTCTGATGCGGCAGCAGAGTATTATGGCATCCCGATCATCCTCAGGGGACTTGAGAACAACGCCTCAAACACCACCCGGTTCATCAGGATTGAAAAGAGCGGATACTCAGGGGAAGGTATCATCAAATGCAGTATCCTGATAGACCCAGAGCAGGATGTTCCTGGTCTTCTTCATGCACTTCTGAGCCCCTTTGCCAAACGTAATATCAATCTCTCACGGATCGAATCACGCCCATCCGGACGGGGAATCGGCAGTTACCGGTTCTTCCTTGATTTCGAATCCGGGGAAGCAGCACAGGAGGCTCTAAATGAGCTGAAGAAAGCCGTTCCTGTCAGGGAATTTGGGTGTTACCCGAAGCTTGTGGTGCAGTTATGATCGTGAGACTTGAGAAGAGGACTACGCCGGTTGATCTGCGGGTGAGGGCTCCGCCATCCAAGAGCTATACGCACCGGGCACTCATCGCTGCCGCACTGGCAGAGGGCGATTCAATGATCATTGAACCATTGGTAGCAGAGGATACCCTCCTCACCCTCTCTGCCCTCAGGCAACTGGGTGTTGCCATTGAAGAGCGTGAGAATGGACTCCTGATCCATGGTACTGGGGGAGTCATCTCCCCGGGTGGAAGAGTTACCATTGATCTGAAGAATTCGGGGACAAGCATGCGGCTCCTCGCATCCGTTGCATTGCTTGCAAATCAGCCTGTCGTACTCACCGGGAGTGAGAGGATGTGTGAGCGGCCGATTGGTGATCTCGTCTCTGCATTGAATGCAATCGGGGGGCAGGTCAGGTATCTTGGCAGAACCGGCTATCCTCCGATCGAAGTATCGGGGCGGATTCTTGGTGGGAACGTTGAGATATCTCCTGAGATAAGCAGCCAGTTCGTCACCTCGCTATTAATGGCAGCACCCTATGCAGAGGAAGATCTCATCATATCGCTCAGGGGCAAATCCGTATCTGCCAGTTACCTCGATATTACCCTTGACCTTATGGCTTCATTTGGCATATCTGTCAACGTCGATGCAGTGAAAACGTTCCAGGTTGGATGCGGGAAGCCATTTGCAGGAAGAAGCTATGAGGTTGAAGGCGACTACTCGTCTGCGTCCTACTTCTTTGCGATCGCAGCGGTCTGCGGGGGGGAGGCTGCGGTAACAAACCTGAAACCCACATCTCCACAGGGAGATCGGCAGTTCCTCTCTCTCCTGAGGGAGATGGGATGCCCGGTCTCTTCTTGTGAGAACGGATACCGCCTTAACCGGGATGGACCGCTCACCGGGATCACCTGTGACATGTCCGGGATGCCAGACACTGTCCAGACACTAGCAGCAGTGGCACCGTTTGCCAGCGGCACGACGGTGATCCGGGGGATTTCACATCTCAGGCATAAGGAGAGTGACAGGATAGCGGCAATCGAACAGGTATTGTCTGGTTTTGGGGCCTATGTAGCTACAACCGGGGATTCCCTTTCAATTACTCCCGGGGAACTGCACGGGGGTATGATCGATCCGGCAAATGATCACCGGACCGCAATGAGCGGGGCAGTCCTTGGCCTTGGGATTGGAGATGTATCAATTCTGGATGCAGGATGTGTCGCTAAATCCTATCCGGAATTCTGGGATATCCTGAAAGGAGCAGGTCTATGGAACGGTATGTCTTAATCGGGCTTCGGGGATCCGGTAAATCTGCTATTGGCAGGAGGATGGCAGAAAAGCTCCAGATCCCCCTGTATGATACTGATGCCTTGATTGAGAAGAGGGCTGGGCAGAGCATCCCGGAGATCTTCTCTGATCTTGGAGAGGAGGTATTCCGGCAGATGGAGCGGGAGGCGATCGCCTCTCTTCCTGATGGACCTGCCGTCATTGCGACGGGCGGCGGGGCAGTGATGGACCCACACAATGCACAAACACTCCGTCGAAAAGCACACATCATCCTCCTGACAGCAGATGAAGAAATCCTTCACTCCCGGATACAGGGGAGCAGCCGTCCGGCACTCACCCATCTGTCGGATCTGGATGAGATCCGCCATCTTGCCGGGGTGAGAATGCCGGAATTTCGCGGTCTGGCCGATCTCTGCATTGACACCGGCTCGCTCAGGGTTGATGAAGCCGCAGCCAGGATCATTCATCTGAATGGGATGCGAAGACGGAATCCGGAACTCTTTGCTGAAACCCTGGCAGCAATCAACCAGGATACCCCGGATAATCTCATCAACTGCCCGCTTATCTTTGGGATCACAGGAAACCCTGTCTCCCATAGCCGGAGCCCTCACCTCTATAATGCACTCTTTACTGAATATGCCATACCCGGAAGGTACCTCTACCTCCCCGCGAAAACGGCAGAGGATGCAATCCGGATAATGCGTGGCCTTGGAGCGAAAGGGCTATCTGTCACGATTCCATTCAAAGAGATGATGATCTCCTGTATCGATGAGCCGGATGAGGATGCCCTGGCAATCGGAGCAGTAAATACTGTTTTATCCTGTGATGGGCGGCTCTATGGACACAATACTGACTGGATCGGAATCCGTGAGCCCATCCGCGATCTTCGCGGAGGGGATGCTCTTGTGGTGGGTGCAGGGGGAGCAGCGGCAGCCGCAGTCTATGCCCTTCAATCGCTTGAGATGGATGTTACCATCTCAAACAGAACAGAAAAGCGTGGTGAGGTGCTTGCAGAGCGTTTTGGATGCAGGAGTGCCCTGCTCTCCTCTTCGATAAACGCCGATCTAATCGTCAATGCGACCCCTGTCGGGATGAAGGAGCGTGACAACTCTCCGGTTCCATCCGAATTATTGAAACCGGATACAACCATCTTTGATCTTGTCTACACCCCCCCGATGACTTCTCTCCTCAGGGAGGCCGAAGCAGCGGGATGCCGGATCATACAGGGCACAGAGATGTTCATCCATCAGGCGCGGGCCCAGTTTACCATCCTCACCGGTATCGATCCCGGAATCGATCGGATCAGGGAGGTGCTCTCATGAATATCTTCGGCCGCCTCTTCTGCTGCACCACATTCGGCGAGAGCCATGGTCCCGGACTCGGGGTGGTGGTGGATGGCTGCCCCCCCGGCATACCGCTCACTGAAGATCTAATCCAGCCATACATGGATAGACGGCGTCCGGGTCGGGATCCGACCATGTCGCCTCGGGCAGAACCCGATCATGTGGAGATCCTCTCCGGAGTTTTTGAAGGCAGAACCACCGGGATGCCGATAGCGATACTGATCCCATCAGTTGCACAGAGAAGCGGTGATTACGACTCTCTCAGATCGGTATTCCGTCCGGGGCATGCGGATTACACGTACCATCTGAAGTACGGGCACCGCGATCACCGGGGTGGCGGGCGGAGCTCAGGGCGGGAGACGGCGGCACGTGTGGCTGCGGGTGCAGTTGCGTTCCAGTGCCTTTTCAATCAGGGGATCTCGATTAGATCCCGCATACTGGAGATTCATGGAAATTCCAATCCCGATCAGTTCGAAGAGGAGATCCTTGTGGCAAAGGAGCGCGGCGATTCAGTCGGCGGCATCATCGAGCTTTTTGCTGTGGGTTGCCCACCAGGGCTTGGGGATCCGGTCTTTGGAAAACTGGATGCTGCCATTGCCGGTGCGATGATGGGGATCGGCTCGATCAAGGGAGTTGAGATCGGGGAAGGGTTTGCTGCTGCACGGATGTCTGGGAGCGAGCACAATGATCCCATGCAAAAGAGCGGCTTTGCCACAAACCATGCAGGGGGTATCCTTGGTGGCATCAGCAATGGAGATCCGATCGTTATCCGGTGTGCTGTCAAGCCGACACCCTCGATCTCGCTTCCACAACAGACGATCAATTCGGAGGGTGAGGAGGTCGAGATATCAATAAGGGGGCGTCATGACCCCTGTATTGTGCCAAGGGTCCTTGTCGTTGCCGAATGCATGCTTGCACTCGTGCTTATAGATGCAGTTCTGATGCAGAAGAGGTTCACTGGCTTTTGAGCAGGAGCCTGATAATCTCTCTCATCTCCCTCATATG
>NZ_JARVGN010000240.1 GCF_029762515.1 Methanocalculus sp.
GCCTTTCCTGCCTTGTCACCGATGACACCCCAGTTTCCGCAGGCAAGATCGGCCTGACGGGGGATCTTCATCTTGCACCGGCGGCAGTTGCTTCTCCGGCCATATCCCTCTTCTTCAAGCTCGTCGATGGAGATACCCTTGTGGCCACCCTCATACTCGATGATGAACTGGCCCTTGTCGATCTCTTCCTTATGGACCGAGTTTGGATCAACCTCATACTTTTCAGCAATCATCTTCCGGGCAAGAACCGGTGGAACAGTTCCACCACAGTTGACACCGATCATGATGATGTTGTCAAGGTTTACCTGATTGCGTTTTGCCAGTTCATAAAACGCCATTGCATCACAGCCTTTCACTGTGACACCTAGTTTCATGTTAAAAGCACCATCAAGGTATTTCTTCACAAGTTTTGAGACAAGAAGTGTTCCGCAGTGAAGTGATCCTGCTGATCCGCCGATCTCTTCGGGATTGGTGATGATTGTTGGCACAGCATCATAGAGATCAGCCCCTTTCTTAATAGCAAGAACCGCATCAACGATCTTGTTCTCAAGGGCATACTTTAAGAGTGCAGTGACTGCGCCACCGCATTCGGCTTTCTCAAGAAGGCCGGAATCCGGGGTCCATGCATACAGCATATCGCCTTTTGCTACCATCGTAATCAGGCCTCCTCAATCTTTTCAATAGCCACAGCACAGTGTTTCAGCTCCGGCATCTTCGAGAGCGGATCAAGAGCGGTATTGGTCAGTTTGTTTGCAGGAGCATTGCCATAGTGCATTGACATGTACAGAACGCCGGGTGCAACATCGGTGCCGACATGGGCAATGGTATCGGTCTCACCACGACGGCTCCGGATGTGGATCTTCTCACCATCTTTGATGTTCAGCCGTTTGGCATCCTCCACATTCATCTGGATATAGCCTTCCGGTGCATCATAATGCAGTGCGGCGCACCGGTCAGTCTGTGTCCGGGTGTGATAGTGGAAGATAATCCGGCCGGTCATCAGGGTGAACGGATACTCGGCATCTGCAACTTCGGCTGGTTCGCGGTATTCGATACCGAAGAAGGCGCCAAGCCCGTCTGCTGAAGAGAACTTTTCACGGTGCAGGATCGGGGTGCCCGGGTGATCGTCTGCCGGACACGGCCAGTGAACCGATTCGGGTTTCTCCATACGGGCATAGCTGATACCAGCCATAGACGGGGTAACCCTACGCACATCATTCCAGATATCCTCGGCAGATTTGAAGTCAAAGCCATGGATGCCAAGCTTCTCTGCAAGCATCACAAAGATCTCCCAGTCAGCTTTTGCATTGCCGGGGGGATCAACTGCTTTTCTCACACGGTTGATACGGCGTTCACCGCTCGTAAAGGTACCATCCTTCTCGGCAAAGCTGGCACCGGGAAGAACAACATCCGCAAACTCGCAGGTCTCGGTCCAGAAGATATCCTGCACAACCAGGAAGTCAAGCTTTTCAAGCGAACGCATCACATGGTTTGAATCTGGATATGAGACGACCGGGTTCAGAGCGAACATGTACATCGCCTTGATCGGGTCCCCGCACTGGGTGATCTGCTCGGTGAGCGTGACACCATATTCAGATGCAAGTCCGGTGACACCCCAGAGCTCCTCCATCTTCTTCCGGGTAGCTTCATCCTCGCATTTCTGGTATCCTGAGAAGACATTCGGATATGCCCCCATGTCACAGGCGCCCTGCACATTGTTCTGGCCACGGAGCGGGTTTACACCGACGCCGGGACGGCCGATATTGCCGCAGAGCATCGAAAGGTTCCCAAGAGAACGGACGTTGTCTGTTCCTGTGGTTAATTCAGTGATACCAAGGCAGTAGATGATGACTGCATTCTTTGCGGCAGCATACTTCAGAGCAAGCTCCCTGACCCTCTCAGTCGGTACACCGGTGACAGACTCGACATCCGCATACTGCTCAACGGTCTTCTTCAGGTCTTCAAATCCTTTTGTCCGCTTCTCGATGAACTCCTTGTCGTGCTTTCCTTCTTTGATGATCCAGTACATCATCGAGTTGATCAGCGCAATATGGGTCGAGGGATTATATTGAAGCCATTCATCTGCCAGACGGGCGGTAGGGGTAAACCGGGGGTCAGCAACGATGATCGGAATGCCCTTTAATTTTGCCTGGGCAATACGCCTCCCGGCAAGGGGGTGGGCTTCAACTGCATTCGATCCAACCATTAAGATCAGATCGGAGTTCAGAACGTCCTCAAACGGGTTGGTGGCAGCACCTGAACCAAAGGAAAGAGATAATCCGGCAACAGACGGACCATGGCAGATACGGGCACAGTTGTCGATGTTGTTCGTCTTGAACGCAACACGAGCCAGTTTCTGAAGTGCATAACACTCCTCGTTCGGTGTCCGGCACGAGACATGGAAACCAAGAGCCTTGGGCCCTCCCTTCTCATAAGCCTCAGTGAACTTCGAGGCAACGAGATCAAGTGCCTCGTCCCAGCTTGCTTCGACAAACTTCCCGTCCTTCTTGATCAACGGGCTTGTCAGCCTGTCAGGGCTGTGCACAAACTCCCAGCAGGTCATACCTTTTGGACAGAGTTTGCCTTCGTTGACAGGTGAGCGCTTAAAAGGCTCGACACCGACAACTTTCCCATTATTCACAACGAGGTTCAGTCCGCAGCCAACACCGCAATAGGGGCAGGTGGTTGGGACATACCTCATCATTTCTGTATTATCACTCATGCCTATTCTCCGTTCTATTGATCTTCAGGCACCGATGGGACACCCTTTGAGATCAAGTATAACTCTATTCTTTGAATATATAAACATAAAGTACCAGAATATTCATATAAGTTCAATTGATTTGATTAACATTTTCAACTTCGATTGACTTCTCACCCGCTTCGCTTTTTAAACCATACAATGCCGCGCAAAACCAAAATATAAAACAATAACCATAATTATATATAGGATCGGTATGAGAGCGCTTTCAATCCATTCATAGCACCCAAAAAGCCTTAATGTGAGAATAATACAAGAGATAAGAGATTCAAATTGGATTTTGCAGACCTGAAGAAGAAATCCGGATACAACCAGAAAACTCTGTTATCTGGCCGGATATGAGCATTAATTTAATTTTATAAAAAATATGCGGGAAAAATCCCGGGAACCATTTTCTTTTTTTCGCACAGGCACCTAATTTTTATATGGTGCTTCACCGAATTTTGGAATATATGTAGCATCCGCCTCTACCCTGATCGCATGGGAGAAGAGGGCAAGTGGGATTTCCATCGGGCATAGTTCCTCACACTGGCCGCAGTTCACACAGGAATCAGAGATATGGGCAAACCTGCGCATATGGAACATCGGCTTCGGGGGAAGCTGGCCAACAGGAACCATAGTCGTCCCAGAAGTAAGTTCAATTGAAATCGGTTGGCAGACCGGACAGTTGTCAATGCAGGAATAGCATTTGATACACCGGGATGTTTCATCTCTGATGGTATCCCACAGATTCTCTGATAAGGCATGGAAATCATGCTTTCTCCACTTTTCACCAAGTTTCAGCATTGCTCCTTCGACTTTGGCACGGATTGCAAGGCCTTTTGGATCTGCTGCCGAGGTTTCCAGAGCACCTGCCTTTACAGCACCATCAACGAGTTTTGCACCCTTAT
>NZ_JARVGN010000241.1 GCF_029762515.1 Methanocalculus sp.
AAAAGAATTGAATTCGTTAACCCGGAGAAGATCAAAAATTCCGGAGAAAAATATCCAGATCCGAGAGTTAATACTCAATAATTTAGGTTTCGAAGAATCAGAATTACCTTTCATTGGCGAACTGCTCCAGATCAAACCCGAAGAGAAGAAGTGGGAGGGGGCCATTGAACATGTTCTCCACAGTTTCGGATTAAGCATCCTCGTTGCGGAACGAGATTACCGGGAAGTCAGCTCATTTGTTGATAAGACGAATCTCAAAGGAAAAATCGTATACTATAAGATCCCTGAGCGGTTGACATACCCAAAACAAAAAGAGCCGGAGAAGAATTCTTTAATCGGCAAAATCGATATTAAAGCAGATTCCGAGTTTTCTAAATGGATCTCAATGGAATTGTTCGACCGATTCAATTTCATCTGTTGTGAATCGATCGAGCAGTTCCAGAAAGAAACAAGAGCGATTACATTAAATGGGCAGATCAAAGGAAATCGTGGGCGCCATGAGAAAGATGATGGGAAAAGCATCCACGATCAACGGTATCATATTCTGGGATGGAACAATCAAGAGAAGATAAGCCGCATCAAACAGGGAATTGCCAATCTGGAGAAAGAGATCAAGGATACTGATGAAAGAAAATCCAAGATAGAGGAGAAAAGGAAGTTTCTGGATACTCGGAAGACATACTCTCACGATTTGCTCAAATTCAAGGAGTATTCTGAAATAGACTGGAAAAAAAGCGCCCAAGAGATCGAGAAGTGCAAAGCGGAGATAGATGAGATTAAAAAAACCTCTGATATCCTCAAAACACTCAAAGCAAATCTGGAAAGAATTAGTGCTGAGATTAAGGCCAGTACTGATGAGAATAGTGAGCTTCTAAAGCAGGTCGGGGAGACCGAATCAAGAATCAGGGACTATGAACAGAGTTTGCTCGAATGTAAAAAAATACTATCCGAGCAACCTCTGGAATCGGCGCAAGACTTGATGCCAATAATATTTAGTATATTACCTGACGAAAATTTTACCATCAAGAACATTGATGCAGGACGAGATAGCGCTAGAAGTGCCCTTACTCAAATGTTTGATGAAAATTCAAAACATGAAGGAATTGTAAGCCGTGCCATTATTACCAAGATGAATAATTTTAATCATGAATATCCAGAAGACACCTTTGAAATGATCGCAGCAATCGAGTCGATTTTAGAATATCAAAAGTTCTATGATAAACTAAAAACCGAAGACCTCCCCCGATATGAACAGAGATTCAAAGAGCAACTCAATGAAGGGACAATAAACGATATAGCAATGTTCAAGAGCCATCTCGAAGATAACGCCAAGCAGATCGAGAAGAACATCAAAACAATCAATGAATCATTGCGGGAGATTGATTACAGCCTTGGCACTTACATTGAGTTATTGTCTGAAAAAATTTCAGATGTTGAAATCACTGATTTTAAGATCCAATTAAAAAATTGTCTGGAGGGAACAATATCAGGCGAAAAGGATGTATATAGCGAGGAAAAATTCAACCAAGTAAAAACAATCCTCGATCGGTTCAATAGTGGAAATACTGCTGATATCAATTGGACGAATAAGGTGACTGATGTGAGAAATTGGTTTTCATTTTCTGCAATGGAAAAATATTCAGTTGATGGTTCAGATAAGGAATTTTATAGCGATTCTTCTGGAAAATCTGGAGGGCAAAAAGAGAAACTTGCATTGACAATTCTCGCTTCCGCACTGGCATATCAGTTCGGCCCTGCCGGGGATAAGCCAAAATCAAAATCATTCAGGTTTGTTATAATCGATGAAGCGTTTAGTCGCGGCTCAGATGAGAGCACAAGATATGGAATGGATTTATTCAAAAAGTTGGATCTGCAACTTTTAATGATCACTCCGCTACAAAAAATCCATGTTATTGAGAATTATATCAACTGTGTTCATCTGGTATCAAATGAGACTGGAAATAATTCAATGATACGGGATATTTCAATTCAGGAATATCACGAGATGAAAAACAAACAGGTAGCTATTAGCAATTAGAATGATTCAACCAGATCAAATTAGAAGAGATGCTCTTCGTTGGTATTACGAGTTCTTAAGCAAATCAGTAGAAGGGCAACCGTTTTTCCCAAAAGACATCCGCTTTGGTAAGGTAAAGCCCTCTGACACTCTGAAAGAGTTCTCTACGATTCGAAAAGAGATCGAATATTTATATCAGAACTCGAAGGAAAGTATTGGTTATGGTTACCGAATTGAATTTGTTAAGATAAAAAATCAAAAAATAGGGGAGCAATCATTTCCTGCTCGAATTTTTTTTGAAGATCAGTCTGATTATCTGAGGTATATTCGAAAGGGGCAAGAATTTGAGAAATTCATTAAGACTTCCGAAAAAATAATTGCTGAATTCCCTGAATTGAAGCAGTGGATCATAAATAATCCTCAAAAAATTATTGATAATTTTGGCAAATGGGACGATCTGATTAAAGTCTGCAATTACTTTGTTAAGAACCCAAAGCCACATATCTATGTAAGAGAGTTGCCGCTGGATATATCAACGAAATTTGTTGAAACAAATCAAACAATACTCCGGGCGCTTCTTGATATCCTGATCGAACGCCACGTAAATGCAGACGAAACCAATTTTGAGAAAAGGTTCAATCTGAAGTATAATGAAAAATTGATCCGGGTAAGAATTCTCGATAAGAAGATTTCTCATGATTTGTTCTCTGGCGTGGACGATATTAGCATACCCCAATCCCAATTTGATACGCTGAAAATCCCATGTAAAAGGGTATTTGTCCTTGAAAACCGCACAAATTTTTCGAACATATTTAATTTCCTGACATTACCCGATCTGGCAGAATCGATAGCAATTTTCGGGAAAGGATTTCAGATTGGATTGTTGAAAAGCGCTGAATGGCTATCGGATAAACAAATTGCCTACTGGGGTGATATAGATGCTCACGGTTTCCAGATTCTGTCTCAAATAAGAGGATACTTCCCCCAAACACAATCCTGTATGATGGATTTTGAAACGTTTAATGCTTTTAAGGATCTGTCGATAACTGGAATTGATACAAAGGTATCTGAACTCGATCATTTGAATCCGGAAGAACACCAACTTTTTACATACTTACTGAATCAAAATGAGAGAAACCGCCTAGAGCAGGAAAAGATTCCACATTCCTATGCTATTAAGAAAATTTTAGAAATTACTAAAGACAATCTTTAGTATCTGTTTTTGTCTTTTATGTTTCTGAATCGATCAACAGGTATCTACCAATTTTCCGCTCGCATCATATAAAAATGCCGTATCCCCGTCATTATTCCGGACATACTGGCTCGTCCAGTATAGGTCGGTCGATGTGTCACTCATCCCCTTTGCATCCGGACCGGAATGGATCTTTACAGATGCGCCCGGACCGAGCGTGAACGAGGAGAACGTATAGGTGTGCGTCACTCCATCATCCTCAATCCTCCACCCATTCAGCGAGACCGACGACGATCCCAAGTTAGTGATCTCCACCCATTCGTCACCTAGCGAGAGGCCGGAGATCTCCACCGAAAAGCTTGGACTTTAAGTGGGCGCGACTGTTGTCAGCGCTGGGGTCGGTGTTGGGGTCGGCGTCG
>NZ_JARVGN010000242.1 GCF_029762515.1 Methanocalculus sp.
AGAAGACCGGTGCAGAGCCGGGGGGGAACTGCGCAGCATCATCCTGCCATGGTATCAGAAACTGCGTTGTACCCTCGACGACCTGCACATAATTCATCAATAATTCTGGTTTTTCGCAAAACTTATACCTTCGTCACCCGAAGTATATTGGTCAGTGGGCATGTGGCCTAGTCAGGATAGGGCGTTAGCCTCCTAAGCTAATGGTCGGGGGTTCAAATCCCTCCATGCCCGTCTCTCTTCTTAAGGAGGAACAGATGTCAGATACGATCGAGGGGAGATTTCCAAAGAACCGACTCGAAGCACTGACAGACGGTATGTTTGCCATCGCGATGACCATTCTGGTCCTCGGGATTGAAGTCCCTGCCACCGCAACATACCCGGATGCAGTATCACTTGTTCTTGGCCTTCTTCCTGAACTCTACCATTATGCACTCGCCTTTGGAATGCTGATGATCCTCTGGGTCGTCCATCACCGGCAATTTGCCGTGGTTGATCATATCGACTCAAAGATCCTCTGGTCATCGGGGATCTCACTCCTCTTCATCGCCCTGATTCCCTTTTCGACATCACTCGCAACCGAATATGGGGATGACCCTCTCGCACCTATATTTCTTGAAGCAAATCTTCTGCTGATTGGAATTATCTACGCATTCATATGGCACTATACCGCCAGAAAAGGGCTCCTGAAAGCAACAATCAACCAGGAGCGGATCAGGATCACAACAGTTAGGACGCTGATCGTCCCGATCGCCTCCATCATTGCAATCACCGTTGCCCTCGCCGGTTCTACCTGGAGTACAATAGTCTACCTTGCAATCCCCTTTGTGAAGATGATCCACACCCGCCTCTCAGAGAGAGCAATGACGAAATAGATCGAGGTTCAATACATTTCCAGATGCATCTTCCGGGCATAATCAGGATCATAAGGCCGGCAAACGCCACCATCTCAGGGGCAACCGCAATCCTTGCATACTTTATAGCCACCGGAACCCTGATCCCCGAGGTACTCCTCCTCGCAGCAGCAGCCCTTCTCCTCACTGCCGCCGGAAATACGATCAATGATGCCTGTGATGCGGCAATCGATGCGATCAACCGGCCGGATCGCCCAATCCCCTCTGGCGAGCTGAGTGTGAAGACGGCATACCTCTATGCCGCTCTCCTCTTCATCGTAGGGCTATCGGCAGCGTTCTTTACCAATCCACTCTGCCTTGCAATCGCGATCATCAACAGCATACTGCTCATCCTCTATGCCCGTATCCTGAAAGGAACCGTTCTTTTTGGGAATATCGCCGTTGCGTATCTCTCCGGGAGCATCTTCCTCTTCGGCGGGGCGCTTGCCGGAGTTGACGGACTGGTAATTACGTTGCCGCTTGCCGGGATCACCCTCTTTGGAACCCTTGCCCGGGAGATCCTAAAAGATGCAGAGGATGTCGACGGGGATGCAGCAGGCGGGGCAACCACCCTCCCGATGGTAATCGGGATCAGCAAATCCGGAACAATTGCCTTTGGATCGGCCATTATAGCTGTTATTGTCAGTTTCATCCCGGTTCTCTGGTGGGGGCTTCCCTACCTTGTAGGAATCGCAGTTGTCGATCTTGCCATCCTTGGATCGGTCTGGCCGACGGTCAGGTGCACAACACCTGCCTGTATCCGGGAGCTTGGAATCACCACGCAGCTGAAGTACATGATGTATATCGCCCTCCTGATCTTCCTGATTGCAAGCGCAATAGATATCTTTATGCCAATGAAATAGTTGGTTAAGTAGAGAGGGGAGATATGCGGATATACAAACAAAAAACAACCTACCTCGCAGAACCGGGATCCTTCTTCGAAGGGAATGTCCGGATCCACGGTGATTTTATTGTGCCACAACGGACGCATTTCTGGGGCAGGCTTGTGGTAAACGGCACGCTTGAGATGGGACCTGAATGCTCGGTTGAGGGGGCAGTTGTCTGTAAAAATGCCATTATCGGGAGAGACAGCAGAATTAAAGGGCCACTTCTCGTGGATGAGAATGCAACAATCTGCGACCGGGCACATCTCCATTCGGTCGAAACCGGCGGCGATTTAGTCCTCAGGCCTGGTGTGACGGTAGGGGATGTAAAAGCTGAAAATTCGGTCCTGATCTATGGAAAGATCACATCAGGCACTCTTGTGGGGCGAAACGTCAGGATAATCGGCGACTGAAGAGGGATCGATCCCAATCGTCGCAACATCAAAGAGATCGTGCCAGTCAACGATCGTCTCGACACACCCATCTTTTGCCGTCACAACACCCATTGCAACAAGCCCGATCCGGTTGCACATCTCAAGCCCCTCTTTTACCTCCATCAGGCAGCCGACACCGATGATCCCTTTTGGATGATACTGCTGCACCATCCGCTTGATAAAAGTCGATCCTGGTATGATGAAGACATGGTATCCAAGTGCCTTCATCTTCGGGATGCCGGCACCCAGTTCACATCTCCCACATCCTACGCATGCAAGCCCTTCCGGTGTGAGATGAGCCGGGCACTGCGCTGATCTGAGGCACTGTGGCAGAAATACCGCCCTCTCATTTGGAGGGATTGCAGCAAACGCCTGGGTATTCATCCGGTTATCAAGGCGTATTAAGAACCTGAGAAGCTCTCCGGGTTCGATCCCGATTAAGGTGCAGATACTCTTCACAAACCCTTCCATCAGGACAAGAAACGGGCGGAGAAGGGCAGGGAAGAAGAGACGTCCTGAACGGATGGATGTTCCGATCAGGATCGCCATGACGATGGAGATAAAAATCAGGAAGAGAGCGACAAAGAGGGTGACCTCCCCAAGCAGTATCATCAGCCGGTTCCAGATCTCATCCTCAAAGAACATATGTAGATTTATATATGACACAGGAGACCTTAGCACCTTGCTTTATGGCATGAGCCAGGGGTGATCAAACGGATGTCGGATCAGACCCTCTTCCGTGATTATTGCGGTTATCAGGGAGAACGGTGTTCCGTCAAAGGCATAGTTTACAACCGGCACAGCATCCGGAACCGTCGTCCTGCCGAAGAGAGAGGCAATCTCCCCGCGTCCACGCTCTTCAACGATGATATCCGCCATCCGGTGTTCAGAATCGAAGGTTGATCTTGGCGCTGCCACATAGAAGGGGATCTTGTGGTATGAAGCAGAGACTGCATGCATGTAGGTGCCGATCTTGTTGAAGACACCGTCGGTGCAGATCCGATCCGCGCCGACGATCACACAGTCAATCTCCCCTCTCTGCATCAGGTATGCCGCTTCGGAGTCGATGATCGTTGTCACCGGGATTCCATCCCGTGAGAGCTCCCATGCCGTCAGCCGCGATCCCTGGAGGAGTGGGCGCGTCTCGCAGGAGATGACACGGACAGTCTTCCCCTCTTCTGATGCAGATCGTATCACCCCAAGCGCTGTTCCCCATGCAGCACAGGCAAGCGCACCTGCATTGCAGTGTGTCAGAACAGTGCAGTCATCAGGGAGAAGTAAAGCACCATGGGATCCGATCCTCCGGCAGGTCTCTTCATCCTCATCTGCTATCTGCTCTGCACAGATGAGCGCCAGTTCTGCTGCATCCGCCGGATCGCTCACCGGCTGTATTGCTGAGAGGACCCGGTC
>NZ_JARVGN010000243.1 GCF_029762515.1 Methanocalculus sp.
CCTTCAAGAAGGTTCTTGAGACCTGCCATCTCTCCGATAAATGTCTTCCCACTGGCTGTTGCTGCAA
Source organism: Methanocalculus sp. (assembly GCF_029762515.1). Lineage (GTDB taxonomy): Archaea > Halobacteriota > Methanomicrobia > Methanomicrobiales > Methanocorpusculaceae > Methanocalculus. Next base: position 68 of record NZ_JARVGN010000243.1, read on the forward strand.
CGACAAGCAGGTGTTTCCCAAAGAGGAGACCAGACTCAACTGCAAGCTGTTGTGCGGGCATCAGGGAGGTGATAGAGACTGCATCAACAAACTCGCGGGGCAGCGGGAGCTCTTCCAGCCGTTGTGTATCTGAAACCGGATGCGCATCGACCCTGTCAAAGAGGGTCTTCTTCATATCGAGGCTCTCCGGCTGGATGATCGCAAGGACCGCCTCGAGATCGCGGTGCTCCATCAGGAGATCTTCAATATGGGCACGGGTCTTCTTCCCGAGCTTTCTAAGATGAGACAGTTCGCGTGAGAGTTCTTTCTTTGCACAATCCGGGCAGATCAGCTCACGGCCGCACCGGATTTTGGTCTCTTTGGAGAGCTGGGTGATCTGATCTTCCAGGAGGCAGATTCTGCATATATCGACAAATGAATATGGTATCTGAAGATTTTCCAGAAACTCTTCAAAAGCAGCATCATGCTGGGTCAGATACACCTCGCCCTGGCGAAGAGCGACAAGCAGATCCTTGGTGGGTGTCTTCTTTGGGTGGGATGCACCCGGCCTTCTGACCATAAACTCATCGGGCCGTATCCCCCGTGTCGTCCTCGCAAGGGATACGGTGCCGACATGCCGGATTCTCCGGTCATCAAAGAAGAGGATCCGATAGGCTTTCTTCCATGGGAGGATGATTGCGCTCATAGGTGCTTACTGCACCGCCAGATCGTGGATGGTATAGGAGAGTCCTGCGGTTTCAAGCCGTTTGATAAAGTCGGTGAACTCAGAATCAACAACGATGATCGCACAGTTCATTCCGTGAAATGCTGCTTCAATGACACCTTCTCGTGCGCCATAGAACATATCGGATCTGATGCCTGATCGTTTCAGTGCCATATACGCCTCAACACCGACAGCACCGACGATCTCTGCCTTCTGTACGATCTTGAAGAGCCGGTCTCGCTCAACGACGCGGGATCCGCCCCGTTCGATCCGGGGGACCTTGCAGACGAAGACCGATCCTTCGGTATGCTCGATGATCCCGCTCAATCGTGCAACCCCTACATCAGTTCCCTTCTCGGCATCATCGATGGCAATGCCTGTTGCTGACTGGGTCTCCTTCCCTGCATACAGCCATCCTCCTTTCATAAAGACGCCGACCGAATCGCCTTTCTTCAGATCCTCACCAGCAATTGCAGCCCATATTGCCACCTGCTGTATGATATCCCGCCTGATATGGCGTGCATAGCTCTCGAGCTGCTCAGCACTTGAGAGCACCCACTCAATTCCCTTCCGGGTGACACTGTACCGGCCCCGCCCTTCTGCGGTGATCAGCTCGTCATCTGCGAGATCGCGGATGTACTCGGAGATTGCCTGCGGGGTTACTCCGAGCTTCTCGGCGATCTCCTGCTGGCGTATTGATGGCTGGTGCTCGGCTACTTCGACGAGAACCTGAAACCGTGTCGTCTCCCTTTTACTTCTGAGAAGATTCCCAAGGGGATCCTTACTTTTCTCCATCAAGGAGTATCAACCCCTGTCCCCGGACATCAAAATGTGGCAGACGCTTTGCGATGCCCTTGACATAGATAGGTTTTACACCAACTTTCCGCGCGATCTCGCCGATGGAGGTGTTGCCTGAATCAACTTCAGCCTTTATGTTATCGGATAGTTCCCTGAGTGTCTCGTCGTTAGATGTGGATATATAGAGCATCGAGACGAGATCCTCCATTGTGCACTGGAAATTTGCCCTGAACTTCTGATAATTTACCCGGTATTCCTTCTCTGGTTTTCTTCCCGGAAGCGTTCTCCATTGCTCGTCGATCAGGTTTCCCTTCTTCAGCATCTTCAGGCAATGGTTGATGCATTCACCTTCATACTGCTGATTCAGTTCCTCCTCAGTCACCCATGACTTCGAGAGCAATTCATAAACCATTTTATACCCTGAGTTGTTAAACGTAACAAGCAGAGGTACTAGCTCCACCGGGTCGCTTACAATTTTCGTCTTAGGATGATCCGTCACTGCAAAAACCCTATGTACTATATTGCTCTGTAATTCTATAACCTTTGTTGATAATCCATGCGGAGATCTGGCACTATCATCGTCCGTGGGATCGTACAGGGTGTGGGCTTCCGCCCCTTTGTCTATGCAACTGCGGAATCGCTTTCCATCCGTGGCTCGGTCACCAATCTCGGCAGCGAAGTCCTTATTCACGCTGAAGGAGACCGTTTTGACGAGTTCCTCGATGCTGTCACAAGAGGGCCGCGCCTTGCAGCCATAGATGAGGTGATCGTCTCACCCCTTTCAGGTACAATCCCCGACCGTTTCTCTATCCTTGAGAGCAAGGCAGGCAACCTCTCCGGCATGATCCCCCCCGACGTTGCGATCTGCGAGGCCTGTATCCATGATATTAATCAGGCGGATGGTCGTTATTTCAACTATTGGGCAACATCCTGCGTAGATTGCGGCCCGCGGTACAGTATCATACGCGCGCTTCCCTATGATCGGGAGAGAACAACAATGGATCTCTTCCCCCTCTGTCCTTCATGCGAGGAGGAGTACTGGAACCCGCGATCCAGGCGCCACCATGCCCAGACGATCGCCTGTGCGACCTGCGGCCCCTCGCTCACCCTGATGGATCCGGATGGCCGGAGCATGCCGGTTGCAGACCCGATCAAAAAGGCAGCAGAACTTCTTGATATGGGAAAGATCCTTGCGATCCGTGGGATCGGGGGTTTCCATATTGCCTGCATCGAATCTTCAGCAGAACGGCTGAAAGCCCTCCTCGGAAGGACCGGGCAGCCGCTTGCAGTGATGGCTGAAGCAGACACCATCGAGCAGGTTGCCATGCTGAATGAGAGTGAGAGAGAATATCTTATCAGCCCCGCCCGTCCGATTGTCGTCCTTGAGAAACGCGATCACACTTCCCACCCGACGATATCAAACCTGCATACCCTCGGGATGATGCTCCCCTATACCGGCCTGCACCACCTTCTCTTCAGTCACCTCACGTCACCGATGCTCGTAATGACAAGTGCGAATGTTCCCGGCAACCCGATGATCACAGAGATCGATCTGGTGATGTCGCGTCTTCGGGGAGTGGTGGACTACTTCCTCACCCATGATCGCGAGATCCAGAACCGGTGTGATGATTCGGTTGTCCGTGACGGCCTGATCATCCGCCTCTCCAGGGGTATTGCACCGAAAAGGACCCGGATTGATCTCGGAGACCGTGCCATCCTCGCTGTCGGGCCTGAACTGAATGCCAATGCAAGCTTATACAACAATGGCTTCTGCATCACCTCCCCTCATATCGGAAATATCAGGAACCCCTCGACCGTCCGCTACCTTGAGGAGACGGTGGAGCGGCTCAGGGGCTTAACCGGCACAACCCCTGAGATCATCGCCTGTGATCTCCATCCACAGTTTCTCTCGACACGATACGCAACAGACCTTGCAGAAGAGCTTGGTGCAGCACTGGTCCCGGTCCAGCACCATCGTGCACATATTGCCGCAACAACCCGCGAGCGGTGTGTCGGGATCGCCATTGACGGTGTCGGGTACGGGGATG
>NZ_JARVGN010000244.1 GCF_029762515.1 Methanocalculus sp.
GGTTTCCAATCTGCCATGAGAGCGAATCAATTTTGACCTCTCATAGAGATCACGATCATCTGTGACAAGAGCCCCTCCCTCCCCAGTTGTAATCACCTTATTCTGACAGAAGCTGAGCATTGATGAGTCCCCAAATGATCCAACTTTTTGGCCATCTATTGAAGCACCCAACGCCTCTGCAGCGTCCTCGATAAGGATGAGCTTGTGATCATCTGCGATCTCCCGCAGCTCCCTGATCTGACAGGGGCACCCCCCATAGTGAACAGGCATGATGGCACGGGTTCGTGAAGTGATCTGCTCAAGGACACTATCCGGGTCAAGGCCGAGTGTCGTCTCCTCGATATCAGCAAAGACCGGGCGAGCACCGACAAAGAGCGGGGCATTCGCTGTAGCAATGAAGGTGAATGACGGAATGATCACTTCATCCCCTGCGCCTACCCCATGCGCCAGCAGGGCTGTGTGCAGAGCTGATGTGCCGGAGTTGAAGGTGAGACAATAACTGGTGCCGATGTATTCGGCAAGCTCGTTTTCAAATGATGTGACGTCAGATCCAACAGCCCAGTTCATGCCTGAGCGCAGAGCTGTGGTAACGGATTCGATATCGTCTTCATCGTAGTACATTTTAAAGAGAGGTATGTTCCAGGTCATTAGGATTGCTCCATTTCATCCTTTCTTTCATCATCGGTTAGGGGGCGGATAACTTTCGCAGGAACGCCAAATGCGAGGACATTATCCGGAATATCGATATTTACAAAACTAAACGCCCCAATAATAGATCCTTCTCCAATTGTAATTCCCGGCATAATCACTGAATGGGTCCCTATACGCGATCCTTTTTTTAATCTGATAGCGCCCTCTTTTTTATCAATCGTTGAGACTGAGTAGAGTGAGCAGTGTGACCCAATCTGCACATAATCATCAATGGTTACTCCATTCTTTGCATTAATATAGGTGAAAGCCCCAATATCTGTTTTATATCCAAGTTTAAATTGTTGTGAGTGCTTCACAATCCATTGATATATTGTTGGCTTACCGTCCACAATGAGTGGATACTCCCAAGTATCATAAAGACGGATCGCAATCCCCCCATATTTCTCTAAAACAAATCATCGCCATAGCCTCTTTATTCATCAGTGCTGCTTATATTCATTCCTGCACGTTTTTAATAGTGAGATCTATTGTTGAAAGAATATAAGTAATTCTTTCTGATGATTTCCCCTCTCCATATGGATTTAAGCAATCCCTTACCTGTTCCCTGAATGCAGAATTGGTTAGTGCCTTTTCAATAGCCCTTCGTATCTCAACCCTTGCATATGCAGAGTCGATGACATTTGAGCCTTTCTCCCTTCCTTTTTGTCTTGTACCGATATTAATCGCAGGGAGTTCAAAAGAGGGGGCTTCAATGAGGGCACTACTTGAATTACCAACCAAGACGTCCACCACATTTAAAAGACTAAGATAGTCTCTATGTGGAATGCTTTGAAATGTTTGAATGAATGGGTATTCCAGATAGTCCTGAATCACAGCGATCATTGCCCTCCCACCAGCATCTGCATTTGGATAGATGAGTATAGTCTGATATTCCAGTGACACAATTGCTTCCATTGTCTCCCGAATCTGGGCACCTGCATCATGTATCTCTTCAGTTACCGGGTGTTGGATGATCATAACGATGGGTTTTGAAAAATCAAGGTGATATTTTTCAGCCAGCTCAGTTTTAGAGAGTAATTTTTCCTCCAGAATCTGATCAAGCCCCGGGGCACCAACCAAAAAAACTCGTGATGGTTCTTCTCCCATATTGATAATTCTATTCTTGCTCTCTTCTGTAGCTGGAAAATGTATTGATGCAAGTTTTGTGATTGCATGTCTGGTTGCGTCATCCACCGTTGAAGTGATCTCTCCTCCATGGATATGAGCAACAGGAATACTCAAATATGCCCCAACAATTGCCCCGGCAAGCATCTCCCCACGATCACCAAGAAGGAGAATAATGTCAGGCTTTATTTCAGAGATAACTGGGGTGAGTTTTTCAATGAACCTTCCAATAAATATGGCCATCGCAGCTTGTGTATCATCTTCATACCGAACATCACCAGTATGAAAGGAATATCCATCACTCTGTATCTCATCGATTGTATGACCAAATTCATCCATCAGGTGCATTCCTGTAACAACTATGTCAAGAGAGAGATCCGGATGTTCATGAATTCTCCTGAGTACTGAACGCATGAGGCCATAATCAGCCCGTGTTCCGGTGATATAGAGTATTTTCCGGGTCATTCCACCATATCCCATATAATGACATGATCCCTTGGAATTGCTTTTTTAGCTTTTTTACCAATAATCTGATCCAAAAATTTCGGCTCTATTCCGGTTCCTGGTCGTTTTATTCCCAAATCTTCAGATTGAATTAATGCCCCAACAGCGAGATCTCTTTTCGCCACAATACTACGCCGGGCAACCTTTTTTATTGCCATCTCCTCCTCATACGGAGACTTCACTCCATCCCCAAATGCACGCTCCACATCCCGTATTGCCTGAACCATTGCCTTCAACTCACCCGGCTCAAGAGAGGCCTGGTGATCCGGCCCTGGGAGCGAGTGATACAATGTAAAATGCTTTTCAATCACCTTCGCCCCCATGGCAGCAGCGGCAATCGGGATCGTGATTCCTTCCGTGTGATCCGAATAACCAACAGGCAACTTGAATGAACAGCGCATCGTCTCCATTGCCCGCAGGTTTACAGAATGAATAGGAGCGGGATAGCTTGTTGTGCAGTGAAGAAGCATAATCTCCTGCGCACCATGCTGCCGAAGATAGTTAACTGCCTCCTCCACCTCACCGAGAGTTGCCATTCCTGTGGAGAGGATGATGGGCTTCTTTTTTTCTGCAATCTTCTTCAGAAGGAGGACATTTGTGATCTCACCTGAGGGTATTTTGAATGCCGGAAGTCCAAGCCGATCGAGGAAGTCAACACTCTCTTCATCAAACGGAGTGGAGAGGAAGATGATGCCCTTGCTCCCGGCATAATCATACAGCTCATGAAACTCTTGATAGGTGAGTTCAAGCTGTTTGATCATCTCATATTGTGATTCTTCAGATCCCGTTGTTTCTTTCTGATATGCTGCCTTCTCGGCAGTTGAGGTGACAACATCATCTGCCCTGAATGTCTGGAACTTTACAGCATCTGCTCCTGCATCCACTGCGGCATCGATAAGCCGTTTTGCAAGGGTGATATCGCCATTGTGGTTGACACCTGCTTCAGCGATGATGAAGCAGGGGTGATCTGCACTTATAGTTTTATGGGCGATTTTTATTGGTTGAATAGGAATCATCTCTTATTTAGAATGATGGTTTCAGCAATGAGGAAGTCAATTTCACTATCGATATCTACACTCTTCTCCTGAGACATATAATAGGGTTTGGTTTTTATTGTATAGAAAGAATGATATTGTTTCAAAATTGATGGGGACGTAATATAAATCGCTCCATTTGGGAGATATGTTTTTGGATAATCCTGCCTTCTGTTTGTAAGTGATTCCGGACCAAGTAGTGGCTGAAGGAATCCATCCCTCAAAATCAAATTCCAGTAGGGAGGGTGTGCTGATTC
>NZ_JARVGN010000245.1 GCF_029762515.1 Methanocalculus sp.
GATGCAGATGATGCTCTCGACGAACCGTCGGGAGGAGGGGGGAGAGGGGGAAATTTGAATACATCACGTTTTCTACGGATTGGCTTTGTAGAAATCCTTTGATAAAAAATTGCGACTTAAAGATCGATCGTATATGGATTCCAATATTATTTAACCACAAATAACCGAGAAACTCCTAAATAAATGCCCCAGAACATTTAAATAAATCTTCACTGGGTTTGGGCCATGGCACCGGTCTACTGAACGCTCATTTGTTTTGTGCTCAATACCTCCCTTCATTTTGGAGTAGTGCCCCCGAGGGGCAATCAGATCGAGTGACAGAAGGCCATCTTGGGGCGACAGTCTCATTAAGAACAAAATATATATATAAAGAAATTAAACTAAAACGGTTTCTAAATGAGGTGGCGGTCTCAAACTCACGCCATCAGCCGAAGAAATGGGGGGGTTGAAAAATGTCGAATCTGATTCAAGGGATCATGGATCGATACCAGAATTATGATCTTAATGCCGATGGAGATCCTTCAATCATAAATCTGAGTTTTCTAGATTTTGAACAGGATAGCGAAGAGATTGAGCACGACGCGCGTAGGGTGGTCGTGCTTGTCGAATCGCGTCTGCTCAATCCGTTAGCAGGAGCTGAAGACCTGGAATCTCGGCTGATCCGTTTCAAGGGTGATCTGCGAGCCGAGGGATTTTCCAGCTACTTTATCAGTGCCGAACTGTACAACGGGCCGCGCCATCAAGATGGTCGCACCTTACTCGCGTTGCGCAGTTTTCTTCGTGAGATTTGGAATACGTTTCCTAATTTCCTGGGTGTTGTTCTCGTTGGCTCTTTTCCAGAAGCGGAGCTTGTGCGCCGTACTATGTGGACACCACATTTCAAGAAAACGATTGCTGGTGTAGAGTACAATAAACCGGGTGACGAAGTTACTCCTTACTTGGCTATTGAGCCTGAACATATCGCAGGACGGAGCGACATCGTACTTGCCGATTTCAATGGCAATTGGGAGGCGCTTTATCATGAAGAGCAGGAGCTCGAATCAATAGTTGCATTACCCGATCCCGCTACAGCCGCCACAGAGTGGCCAGTTGATGGTGCTGTATTTTCTTCATTGGCCTTTGACCGCACTATGGAGTCAAGAAACGACTTTTTTTATATTAACGACAGCGACTATTTGGTTCTCGATGCTCCTCCTGGGGAGTTGAAACTCTTCATTCGACATCGGCAATTACACCCTGAAATAGCTGCTGCCGATCGTAATCTCCCCAATCCGATCGCTAGACCGGACATCGTAATATCTCGGATTAATGCTCGGCATATCGCCATAAATCCTGATCCAACTATTGTTGGCGAAAACGGAGTGAGGCCAATTGATGAAGAAGGGTATCCTCAGAGTTTCATTAGCACTCAAAACTACGACCCTCAACACTTTAAAAAATGGCAAGAATTCTTTGAACCGGATCCCGTACTGGAGCGGCGTGTTATTTGCGATTATTTTGATCTCAACCACCGTCACCGAACCGGCTGCTTTGCTGACCTACCTTTTCGTGCTGGTGCCATTGGTTCGCATAACTTAGATGCGAATCCGGGCTATGTAGCAGCGGCCTCGGATAAGTTCCAGGCACCGCTCGTGCAGAACGATGCAACGCTGCTCGACTATTTCCGTTGGTTCAAGCAACCGGCCGTTCTGCGCTGCATTCACGCCCATTCCGGTAACCAAAACAGCAATTTTGGGGGCGGTTATGATGTTGTTGCTCTTGAAAACGAGCTTGGGGGAAAACCATTTCGCTGGAGTCATGGCGGTAATACCTATACTCCAAGTTTGCAGGGTCAGGGTGGAAATGCAAACTTCTTTGTTCATCGGACTGCGTGGCAAAATGGCATCCTCGAAAATGCAGGCGCAAATCTGATTGTGCACGCTGGTTGCAGTGTTAATGTGCCAGCTGGTACTAAGACAGAACAGTACTATAAAGAAGGATATGCTGGCCTTCAAAATGCCGAAGCGTTGCTTTTCTATATGAATGGTGTAGCAATGATTGCACGGGCAAAAGGCTTTTGGGATTTACCAACCGGTTTTCCTGGCGCGTTTGCATTTTCATCACGTGCTCGGTTTGGTGACGGCTGGAGAGCATTCTATGACAACGATGCTGCCAATGTTTATCTAGGCACATTCAAAAAGGCGATTGATGCAAAGAAAGCCTACTTTTGGAGTATGATTGGTGACTGGACCGTTCGATTATTCAATAATGAAGGTCTTGGCATTCTCGACTCTGAGCCACAGTTCAAAGCATTGCATATACATGCTGACCAGGCTTGGATAGAAGGGTGGAATTTTGATACCAGAGTCAATGACATAGTCGGCACAGGTGATATCGATGGTGATGGGCGTGCAGAGTTTGTGATCACAAGCAATTGGGGAATCGGCATACTCAAGCATGACGGACAGCGGTGGCGACAAATAATGGTGGCACCCAATGACACGCGGTTCGGCGGATGGCGCTACAATGCCAGCGTCAATGTTGGCGAAGATCGCCACCATGGTGTAGGCAACTTCACTGGGGGTGCACCCCAGGAAATTCTCCTCACCAGTTCATGGGGGATAGGAGTCCTTGCCTATGGGGGCAATACGCTGACTTCACCGATTATCCAGCCCAACGGGACGCGTTTTGGAGGTTGGTTGTTCGACTCACGCGCCAACCAAATCGCTGGAGTAGGTGATGTCGATGGTAATGGCCGTGATGAAATTGTTATGACAAGTGGTTGGGGTATCGGTGTGCTTGGCGCTGTCAGCAATACGTTCGATTCGCTAATGGTAGCGCCTAACGGTACGCACTTTGGTGGTTGGGTGTTTAATTCGAGCGAGAACACGATACACCCACTGGCTGATTATGATGGGGATGGTCAGGATGAGATCCTTATTACAAGCGATTGGGGGATAGGTGTCCTCAAACATCAGGGCAATACGCTGAACTCGATTGCAATCCATGCCAACGGCAGTGACCTCAACGGGTACATACTTGACACTAAAACATCGCAGATCGTAGCAGTAGGCGATCTGGCGGGTGATGGACGTGCACATATCGTCATCTCGGACGCCGATGGATTGCATATAATGGAGTTAAAACAGGGAGTGTTGCGCAGGACCGCTTTTTGGGCGAATGGGGACAATGTGGCTGGCTGGCGTTTGAATACTGACGATAACCAATTTGGCCCTGTTGGCGACATTGACGGAGATGGTCGTGAGGAGGTTGTCATCCGTAGCCCCTGGGGAGTTGGCATAATTGGCTTGGAGGCTGATAAATTCCGCTGCCCGACACTGCACGCCAACGGAACGCACCTTGGAGATTGGATTTTAGAGGATAAAGATCGAATTATCGCTTTGGACAACTTCACTGGATCGAATAAATGCGAGTTGCTGGTACAAAAGAGGTTACCATAGATGGAAGTATAATGGATGTGGTCGAGCATTAATACAAACCCAAACTATTCTTTTATTCAGGGGATATGCTCACCTTCACGTTCTTTTGTAAGTTTTCCTATTAGAACCCGTATTTTTTGTAATAGTTAAAAAGTTCGATTTTCCAATTTCCACGT
>NZ_JARVGN010000246.1 GCF_029762515.1 Methanocalculus sp.
AGAAGGAGAAGGCTCTCCTGCGTGATCAGGAGCATCAAAGCTGCAGTCCAGATCGCAATTGAGATCCCAACCACGGTAACAAAAACACCCTGGCTCGCTGTTTTTGGTATCCATGACTCCTTTGCAAGGAATTTCAGGGTATGAAGTATCTCCTGCCAGATCGGTGGCCCCGGCCTTCCCTGTATCCGTGCGATCACTTTCCGGTGGATACCGTGGAGCAGGAGGCCGGCAAACATTGCAGCAATGATGTATTCGATCATAGATTCTAGTACCCCATAAACGGAATGTCCCCGTCAATTACTTCAGCCGAGAAGAGAAGCCCGACTGAGATAAGAAAAACAGGTGCCAGTACGATACTCAGTACAGCAGCAACAGGCACCGATACAATGCCCTGGTGTCCTGATACTGAAAGTACAATAAGAAGGATGCCGGAGATGATGGCAATCAGCTGGACATAACTTTTCTTCATCTTCAAATCACCAGGACGATCTCTGTTACCCGCAGGAAGAGCAGGAGTGAGCTGAAATGGATCATCAGGACAAAGGGAGCTCCCTGTGCCCTGATAATCTCGGCTTTACCGATATACAGCGGTGCGATACCTTCTCCCATCACGCCGAGGATTAACAGCGCCTTTGCAAGCAGAGGCACTGCTCCCATCCCGGCAAGCGTCCAGATCGAGAGTGTTCCTGTGGTTGCCAGGATGATTGCGGCTGCGCCAAAGAGTGGAACCGTTGCGATCATTGCAACGATTCCATACTGGAATGCGGCATTTAAGACATGGCGGTTCCCGGCAGATGCGACAATTGCGATATTTGTGATTCCAACCAGAACCGCAAAGAGGGTGAAGTTGAAGATATCGCCTGTCAGCACTGCTCCCAGCGTGGCAAAACCACAGGCAATCGCCATGAACCGGGAGAATCGTGTGTCATCTTCTTTTATCTCCTTTTCATAGTACGCATCACCGCCAAATATGATATTCAACTGCCGCTCAGGGTGGTCGAATGCCGAGATCAGGATGAAGATCAGGACAAATGCAGCAAGTGTGGCAGAATATATACTGAAGTACGGGACAATATCTCCAAATGGAAGTGCAAAGAGTTCTGCACCCTCAATATTCAGATCAAACATCTGATTCACCCCGCATGGTGCCGATTAGGGAGAGCTTCGCTGTTACTTTGATGAGGATTGCGCCACCCGCAATCATCACCGCCAGGAACCATTGTGACGGGAAGATCAGCATGATAAAGAATGCACCAATCCACGCAACCCAGGCATATCCGCTCACTGTCTCAATCAGCTCAAAGCGTTCCTGGTGCCCTTTGCAGATGATATAGAAGATGACTCCGAGTCCTGCGACTGCACCGCCGGAGAATCCGGAGAGGAAGATCCCGTATAGTACCAGGATCGACGCCAGGATTGCGGGGGCACTCTGGAGCACCTCAATATCAAGTGTCCTTGCCGGCTGGTTCCCCCAAATCCCCTCTTTCACAAGGTAAATCTCAGCAAGTGCCATCAGTTTTGAGATGGTGACCACAAGGCCGGGGAGAATCAGCGCCTCAGCAAGGTCGGTTCCAACAAGCGCAATCAGGAAGAGCGCCATCACCGAGGCGAGATCGGTGAGGAGAAGCCTGTGCAGGTCATCGGTCTCTTTCATAAACGAGAAGAAGGCGATGATGATGCAGAGGGATGCTGCAAACATCCCGGTATGGAATGTTTCGATCATTCGTCCTCCCTCCGGCGGAAGAGGTATGCGGCAACGGCAAACCCGACAAAGAGAATTGTCGTCTCTACAACGGTATCGAGGCCACGTGTTGCATAGAGAATCTCATCAATGATCCCGCCCGGATGAGCTACAATGGTTGTTCCCATATGCGGAGTTGCGCTGGCGAGTGCAAGAGAAAGCGGAGTAAGATACGCCGTGATGTACCCAAGATATGGTGAATTGCCGGGATACTCTGCTAAGATGCCTGTTGATTCAAAGGGGATGCCGCCCCGATCATAGGGATCGAGCGGACTATTCCGATCGATCGTCTTCGGATAGAGGCGGTCACCCTTGTAATCGAGGGAAGGGATGCCCGCTATCCCGGCAAGCACGACAATGATCACCAATATGGCATAGACCCGGGAGAGATTCGTAAAGTTTGAGAGGATCCCGGAGATTCTGCGGATGATCATTTTCTCGCCTCCTTCTTCTCTATGACGCGGACAAAGAGGAATGTTGAGATGGCAGTGACAGCAATAAAGGTCAGGAGTGCCAGCGTCTCGTCAAATGAAAGCATCACAAGGAGGATGCCAAATGCCGGAAGTTCGAGATTTATCAATCGGGTGATATAGTCTTTTGGAGATGGCCAGGCTGTGGCAACAGTTCCGAGGATAATAAGACCAAACCCGATAATAAACTCAGGACTCATCGGACTTCCCTCCCGAGGAGGAGGAGAACCAGAATTGTTGTTATTGGAATGACAAGGGAGATGACGATTGCAACATCAAGATAGCCACGCATTACAATAAGCGGAATAACCCCCGCAGAGAGGAGTGAGAGGCCGATCAGCTTGTCAAAGGGATTCTTCCAGAGGGCGGTTGCTACCGCTCCAAGGAAGATCAGTCCCGCGAGGGCGAGTGTAATGATCTGCTCGATCATTCCTGCCTCCTCCGTGCAATTGCGCTTGCTATCGCATTTGCTTCAAGGGTGGATCCAACAAAGTATGCGGCAGCGGCAACAAGGGTGAGCGGATGCGGAAGAATAAAGACGATTAAACCGGCGATCCCAAAGTTCATGACATTGACAAACGGGAGTTTGAGGAGTGTTTCCTTTTCAAGGACTGTTCGAACTGCCCCATAGAGAGCGATACCCATGCAGATTGCTTCGGCAATCAGGCTCTCCACCTCCAGAAATATCCAATTAACCGGCTGGCATGGATATGCGAGATCCCCTGTATCGTGAGGATGGCCAGTACCATTCCGGCAATGAAATCTGATGCGAAAAATCCGATCTGCATAAATCCGGCAATGATAAGCGTTGCTATCAGGGCTCCGCTTGTTCCTGCATACCCCTTATCATGGCAGATCCGGTTTCCTATATAGACGAGAACAGCGGCTGCGATCCCCCCCGGGAGGCCTGCAACAAAGACACCACAGGCGGCAAGGAGGGTTCCCGCCGATGCATCAGGTGAGCAGACGATGTTGCCCATCATCCATCCGCCATGCTGATCTCCATCACGGCCGGCAATTGCCTCTCCAATTGCATCCGCGCCACTAACGCCTCCCTTTTGGGGAAGGCGCCAGAATATATCGAGCGATAGAAAGAGAATCCATGCGATGACGGCGGCAACCACTATTCTTCCGAACTCTTCAAGCATGGTGCATCAGAATTGAAACGTTATATCAGCACCAAAATAGTAAAACCTTCTGATATTACCAATTGGGTTTTTCCGGTGTATCTGCCTATCTTATTACCTATTGAGGAGAATCACTTTGCTATATGATGGGTGGGAATTATCCTGACAGATATGTCATTATTACGGTATGCGCAATAATGATTGCCGCCGCCCTCGCCTTCTGGCAACTGATTGGTGT
>NZ_JARVGN010000247.1:0-2934 GCF_029762515.1 Methanocalculus sp.
GATGACGCCGCCTCCGCCTTTGTTCAGGCAATGCAGAAGTCGGGGATCGGCCCTGCTGTTGTCCATATGCCGTATCTTCCTAATTTTGCCTCTGAGAAGGAGAACATATACTCCCAATCGGTTGAGAGCCTCTCGGTTGAACTCTCGCGGTGTTCGGATCTCCAGATCCCGTTTCTGGTCATGCATCTTGGGCACCATAGCCCTTCGGGAAAAGAGGATGGCAGACGGCGGGTGGCTGAAGCGATCAACACGGTACTCGAAGATGCACCCGCCGGTGTCTTCCTTCTCCTTGAGAATACTGCCGGGGAGAAGAATTCGGTCGGGAGCGATCTTACGGATATCGGGGATATTATCGGTAGAATACATGATCAGAAGAGGATAAAAGTCTGCTTTGATACCTGCCATGCCTTTGCGGCAGGATATGATCTTCGGACACCTGATCTGGTCGGAGAGACATTTGATCAGTTTGATTCTGAGATCGGTCTTGATCTCCTCGCGGTCATTCATCTCAATGATACAAAAGGAATACTTGGGTCCGGCCTTGACCGGCACGAACATATCGGCCTTGGGCAGATCGGGGAGGAGGGGATCCGATCTATCCTCCATCACCCCCGCCTCCGGAGCCTCCCTTTCATCATGGAGACGCCCGAGGATGATACCCGTGATGATATCGGCAATATCGCCAAAGTCAGGGAACTGGCGGGTTAATCTCTCCTTCTCTTGTAAACAAGGAGTGCAGCTGCGGTCGATCCGAGTGCTGCTGCAAGGATGCCGAAGCCGGGGGATTTTGTTGGTTCTGGCTGTCCTGTTGTTGGAACTGGTACAGGCAGGGTTGGCTGTGGCGTAACAGGCTCTGCATGCGGGTCGAAGATCATGAACCATCCTTCAACATCTCCTGTATGGCGTGACCAACCGCCAACAGCAACCCGATCATCTGAGATCGGTAGAACCGCGGTGAAGCGACCATCGTTATCCGGAAGGCGCTTTGACTCTGCTATCACTCCATCATCTCCGATCAAAACCACATATGGGCTGGTTGGTGCAGTACTCCCACCGATAAGAAATGACTCTCCATACGGGGCAATATCATAAGCGGCATATCCCGGGAGTGTTGTTTCCCAGAGAAGCGTACCATCAGATGTAACTCCGGTAGCCCATGCAGTCCCTACTGAATATCCATAGGGCATATCTCCACCCACCAGTATGTACCCGCCATTCATGCTGGTGATCGCAAAGATCGATCTCCCTTCATAGGTCTCTGACCACTCAGGGGTTCCTGTATCGTCAATCTTTGTCAGGTGGCCAAACTGTACTGGTTCAGTTGTTCCGGATGAGCCCGTATTGCCGATAATCAGGTACCCGCCCTCCGGAGCGGCGATGATATCATGCACAGAGACGCCCTCATAGGATACTGTATGGATGCGTTTTCCATCAAGGGTGTATTTGTAGAGGAATCCTTCCGGTGCCTCAGGATTGGAAGCCTGAGCCCAGGAATAGCCGACAAGAATGATCTCATCACCTGCTACGATGATCTCTGTAGGCGAATCACCCGGCAACTCCTCCTGCCAGATGATCGATCCGTCATCGCCGGCCATCATCAGATAACCAGGACCGGATGATGCCCCAAATGCACTCGTCGCAAAGACAATTGTTCCATCCTCAAGCTCTTTGACAGATGAGGTCCATTCTCCCGGATAGTTTTTGGACCAGACTTTCTCTCCGGCAGCATCCGTCTTCACCACAAAGGCATGCTGATCGCCATCAGCCTGAAATGCATGCCCTCCGATAAAGAATCCGCCATCAGAGCTCTCTTCTATCATGAAGATGTCTGTGTATACGCCAAGCGAATACGTCTGTTCGGTTGTCTGGTAGGAGAAGAGATCTCCGGCAGACACCGTTCCCGGCAGGAGACATATGCAGATCAGAAGAACTGCTGCACATCCCGCTTTTCGAAAGAGTGGTATGGTATCCATAGTATCTTTAGATTGTTTGCACTCTCCTTAGAAAGCGTTTCTTCTTCAGAAGTGTGTTTATCTTGGATCACCACCAATACCAGAGGCAGTGAAGGCAACATTTGATGGAACATCTATCCGGACAGGGCCAGATGGCATATCACTCTATGAGCAGAGCGGATACGGGCGCACCGGCGAATCCGGACTTACCCTCTCTGTTGAGGAGGCTCTCTACCTCATCCAGCGTGGCAAACTGGATGTGGAAGGCTATGATTTCGATTCACTCCTGATGCAATCGGTTAATCATCCGGAGAAAGGACGAATATTTCTCAGATCCTTTATTGTATACCGTGACATCCGCGAACGGGGGTATGTCATCCAGCCGGGCCCGCATGATTTCCGGGTCTTCAGGCGTGGCCAGCGGCCGGGGAAGGGGACGACCCAGTACCTGATTCGTGTCCTCTCCGAACGGGATCCGGTTGCCTTTCCGGTTCTCATCAGCGAAGTGGCAACCGCAGAGCATATGAGGAAGAATTTCATACTTGCAGTTGTCGATGATGAAGAGGAACTGACCTATTATGATGTCAGGTTCCACCGCCCCAAAGCCCGCGATGCTACACCTTTTGAATCAGGGGTTGTTGCTGTTCCTGCGGGCTCGTCTGCCATGGTCTTCGGGGAAGGGGCTGCTCTCCTTGAGAAACAGTGGTTTGGAACACGCCTCGATCAGGATCGCCTCATCCTCTCTCCTCCTGAGGTACTGTATCTACTCGATCAGGGAGTACTTACCTTCTCAGAAACAACAATCGATCGATCTACCTATTTTGCATCTGCCCTCTGTTCCGATGATGAGCTGAAAGAGAAGCTCAATGTCTATTCCAGGCTCAGGTCGCTTGGTTATACGCCACGAACCGGGTACAAATTCGGCCACCACTTCAGGGTCTACACTGAGAGCAATACCCACTCAGAGATGCTTGTCCACGCG
>NZ_JARVGN010000247.1:2944-3545 GCF_029762515.1 Methanocalculus sp.
GCGCCGAGATCCCGATATCCACCATCTCACGATCAGTCAGGATGGCCCATAGCGTGAAAAAGAAGATGTTGTTTGCCTGTGTACAGAATGAAGAGATCGTGTACATCGAGTTTGCACGGATAAAGTTGTGAGAGTACCGTTATGGAATCCGGAATAAACCCCTGGTCAAGCAGCCAGAGCGTTGATATCGATCGCCTCTTTGCTGAATTTGGGATCGCACAAGTTGAAGATGAGGTAACGACACTGAAGAGCCGGCCCTCATTCTTCAGGCGGAAGATTGTAATCGGTCATCGGGATTATGGTCCGATCGTTGATGCGATCAACTCCGGCTCCCGGTTTAATGTGATGACCGGGTTCATGCCATCCGGCCATCCTCACCTCGGTCACCTGATGGTGATGCGTGAGGTAGTCTGGCATGTCGAACAGGGGGGATCCGGATATGTCGCAATTGCAGATCGCGAGGCGCATGCAGTCCGCGGCCTCTCATGGGATGCCTGCAAACAATATGGGCGTGAATATCTCGAATGCCTCTATGCACTCGGCTTTGAAGGAACAACCTACTACCAGAGTGAAAACGAGCGGCTGAAGGATCTTGCATTTG
>NZ_JARVGN010000248.1 GCF_029762515.1 Methanocalculus sp.
AGGCACTGTGAATGCCATGCTTGTCTTTATTCCTCCCTTAAGTCTCGGGATGCTGATCCTGGCATTTATCCTCTCCATCCTGACCTTCTCTGTCATCGGATTATACTGGTGACCTGAGGAACTGATGAGGTTTTTGAAGAGGCATTCCGAAGACCTTTTTAATGAGGCAGGCATATTATTATAAGCATTTCAGGGCGGTTGTATTCGGGGCGGTTTCTCTCCCCACAGGTGCCAGATAATGCAGTCAACAGCGCCTCAGTGGCTTAGCCCGGCATAGCGGCTGATTTGTAATCAGCAGGTCCCGTGTTCAAATCACGGCTGAGGCTTCTCATTTTTTGTTTTAGCTTCTTAAAGGAGAGTTATTTCGTTTTTCCCAGGATGGAAAAGACCTGCTTTCCGGGTGCGACTGAGTTCATAATATGGAGTGCATACGCAGCCGCCAGAAGTGAACCGAGAGTGTTTCCAAGCATATCAAAGAAAGTATCCTCTGCTCCCAGATTATAGGTTGATCCGGTCAGAGCGTCAATTGTAAGCTCACATATCTCCCATACCACACCAAAAGAGAAGACAAGAAGGATTATTCCTGCAACGATATGAAATGGTGAGAGCCGGACACCCCTCATGCCAAGGTAGAGGAGAGATGAGAAGATAACAAGGCCAAGAGCAAAGCCTGAGATGCAATGCGCCACCTTGTCGTAGTAGGGAGCATATATCCAGTAATACTGGTTTATTCCACCAGCAACATGGAAGATAAGGGCAATTGCCACTGCAAAGTGAGTTCCTGCTGGCAGCCGGATGGATAAAAGGAACTCCATGAGAGATGGGATGAATATAAGAGCCATAGAGATGATGACAACAAAGAAACGGACGGTGTCTCCATTGATAAAAGCCGACCATGCAAACCAGGTCAAGAGAGATTCGATAATGAGCAAAAAATACAGTTCAATTGATCGAAATTTCATAGGAGTATTTTAGTGTTGGTTTGAGGCTTTTAAAAAGGTGTCATCTCCCTGTTGCCGCCTCTATGATGGTAAGCGTAGGATCGGAACGCCCCCTGGCATCTTTTGAAGCAGAGATCTAAATAAGGCGATTAATAAAAGAGCCTTAATATTCAGCAAAAATGATAAAATACCTTTGGATTTGAATATGTTCACGACGAGGAGATCAATTAATCCCAGAGGGGGTACTCCTCGCCGGTATCTGTATCTGCTACAGGGGCATATAATCCTTTGCCTCTCTTATACCCTCCTAAATGCTCCTGAATGACTGCTTCGAGAGAGAAGAGGAAATATAGTTTCAAAATAACCAATACCATTATAATCAACTAAACAATCAACACTACATTATGCCCGCCCCCGGTATATCCACTCCATCCATATCAATTCTCTATGTTGATGATGAGCCTGCTCTATTGGAAATTGGCAGGATCTTCCTTGAAAAGAGCGGAGATTTTACTGTTTCAACAAGTGATCGTGCAGATCAGGCTATAGAGCTCCTTGGAAAAGAAGAATTCGATGTAATCGTTTCGGATTATCAGATGCCGGGAATGGACGGGCTTCAGTTTCTCCAGCATCTGAGGAAGAATGGGAATAAGACACCCTTCATCATCTTCACCGGAAAGGGGCGTGAAGATGTGGTGATTGAGGCACTCAACAGCGGTGCCGATTTCTATCTCCAGAAAGGAGGGGATCCGAAGTCACAGTTTGCCGAACTCTCAAATAAGATCATGTACGCTGTTGCCAGGAGAAGGAGCGAGATGAAACTCGCACATACCTTTGAACTGATGCGCTACATCATTGAGCACAATAATGCCTCCGTTGCCGTGCATGATCTGAATATGGACTATATCTTTGTCAGCCAGCGGTACCTGGAGACATATGGCATTACAAATCAGGATATTATTGGCAGAAACCATTACGACGTCTTTCCGGATTTTCCGGAGAAATTGAGGGAGATTCACCGGAAGGTACTTGCCGGGGAAGGAGTGTTCAGTGAAGACGATGATCCCTATCCACGCGAAGATGGTTCGCTCGACTGGACACGATGGGAATGCCGCCCCTGGTTTGAATCGGACGGGACAATCGGCGGGCTCATTGTCTATACCGAAATCATCACCGAGAGAAAACTCAGGGAAGAGGAGATTCTGCGAAAGAACGAGGAGCTCGCTGCAGCTGAGGAGGAGATGCGGTCACAGCTTGAAGAGCTTATCGCAACCCATGACGCCCTCGAAGAATCAAATGAATACCTAAATAGCCTGATATCATATGCAAATGCACCGATCATCGTCTGGGATCCGGAGTACACCATAACCCGCATCAACCATGCATTTGAGGAACTGACCGGAGTTTTTGAAGAAGAAATACTCGGGCAGAAGCTCCCGATCCTCTTTCCTGAAGATTCAAGAGATGAATGGATGGTTCTCATCAATAAGGCGATGGGGGGTGAGCGGCTTGAAGGTGTAGAGATCCCGATCATCCACCAGTCAGGCAGAGTCAGAAGCGTCATCTGGAACTCTGCTGCGATCATGGATTATGATGGAACAACGCTTCGATCGGTCATTGCCCAGGGTCAGGATATCACCGAACGAAAAGCTGCGGAAGAGAGCATCAGAAAATACATGCGTCGTGAAGCGGACATTATCAACTTCCTACCGGATGCCACCTTTGCAATCGATACCGATGGAGTTGTGATCGCCTGGAACAGGGCGATGGAAGAGATGAGCGGGGTTTTGGCAGAGGATATGCTTGGAAAAGGCAATTACGAGTATGCACTCCCCTTCTATCGTGAACGGCGCCCACTTCTTATCGATCTTGCTTTGAGGGATGATCCGGATGTCAAGTCCAGATACCCCTATGTCAAACGGCGTGGGGATACAGTCTTTTCCGAGATCACATTACCTCACCTTCGGGGCGGGGAGGGAGCCGCACTCTGGTTTACGGCATCACGCCTGTATGATGAAGAGGGAAATGTTGCCGGCGCCATTGAGTCAATCCGGGATATCACAGAATTAAAGAAGATTGAGGAAAAAAGCCGGGCAATTGCCGGGATGCTCGATATTGCCCCAAACTCAATTACCGTCCATGATTATGATGGACATTTCCTGTATGCCAATCAGAAGACCTTTGAAATTCATGGATATTCGAAAGAGGAGTTCTTCTCGAAAAACCTTGCAGAGATTGATGTCCCATCAAGTGCTGCACGGATTGAGGAACGGATGCAGCAGATCGCTCAGTATGGAGAAGCATCCTTTGAGGTTGAACATCTGAGAAAAGATGGATCTAGTGTTCCACTTGAGATCTTTGTCAAGCAGGTTGAGTGGGAAGGAAAACCCGCGATGCTGAGCATCGCAACCGACATCACTGAACGGAAAGCATCAGAGGCCGCACTTCGGGAGAGCGAGAGCCGCTTCCGGGAACTTGCAGAACTCCTTCCGCAGGCAGTCTATGAAACAGATCTACAAGGCACCCTTACCTATGCAAACCATATGGCATTTGAGATGTTTGGTTATACACAGGAAGATGTCGATGCAGGGTTAAACGTCCTT
>NZ_JARVGN010000249.1 GCF_029762515.1 Methanocalculus sp.
TGATGAGATGAGCCGGATACTGGATGAATCGATACACTCAATAAACGAAGAGCTGAATAGTCTCTCCCTGACAGCCACAGAGAACGCAGATCAGCTCGCCATACTCGGGCTTGATTCTCCTGAAGCACTGGACTTCCTGAAACAATCGCTCCAGAAATATGTATATGCCCATTCCTCGGTTGTGATCGCACCTGATGGAATCGTCATCGCCGCCGTTCCCGAGCAGTATGCCGATCTTGCCGGGCTGGATTGGGCATACCAGCCGGAGGTTGAACGGGCAAATACCGAACAGGTTAAAATCGTCTCCGATGTCTTCTGGCTCGTCGAAGGGTTCTACGGGATCTCACAGAGCAGCCCGATCTTTTCAGCCGATGGAGAATATCTCGGCTATACCGATATCACCTACCGCCCCGAGCAGATGATCTCTCGCCAGATCGACCCGATCCTTACCGGGACACCTTACGATATCTGGGTTACAGAGACAGGTGGACGGGTGATCTATGATGCAACCGCAGAAGAGATCGGGAGGAACCTCTTTACTGATCCCGCATACCAGGAACCCGGACTTCAGGAGGCATTCCAGAGAATCGTCTCTGATCCTGCCGGAGAGACAACCTACACCTTCTGGGACACGAACTGGCAGGAGCAGGTGACAAAGACCGCTCTCTGGGGAACCGCCGGGGTTGACGGGGCCGAATGGAGGGTTGTTATCACATGGAACGCGGGCAGTGAGAGGGTCGACGAGAACAGCGATCGGATCACGCCCCGGACCGAAGAGGAGATCGATGCCATGAAAGCCTTTGTTGCAGAAGCAGCCGCATATGGCCGTGAACACGGCCGGGAAGCGGCACTTGCGGCATTCAATGATCCGGAAGGCGACTTTGTCAGGGGAGAGCTCTACATCTTCTCCTATGCAGATGACGGCACCTGCCTCGCCCTCCCCTTCCAGCCGGGATTCATCGGCGAAAACCGGCTCGCAAACACCGATCCAAACGGTATCCTCTATATCAGCGAAATGACGAGGAAAGCCGGGACCGGAGGAGGAGCTGTATATTATATCTATCCAAACCCGGAACATGGCTTCCAAAACCAGCTGAAACTCTCCTATGTTCTCCCCGTCGATGAGACCTGGTGGGTTGGCTCAGGGATCTACCTCCCCTCAGTCAGGGCAGAATTCAATAAAGCCGATCGTGACGCCCTCGTGCTCCGTGTCCACAATGCACAGAACTATGCCAGAGACCATGGAAAAGAGCAGGCACTTATGGACTTCAATGATCAGGAGGGCGAATTCGGGCTCGGCGACGCATATATATTTGCATATGGCTTCGATGGCACCACCCTTGCCCTCCCTTACCAGCCTGAATTGATCGGATCAAAACGGCTTGGCTTTGAGGACAGCTACGGGGTCAATGCAATAGAATGGGAGATTGAAGTCGCACGGGCCGGGGGCGGGTTTGTGTATGTCACCTATACCAGCCCCGCAACCGGCATTGAAAGCTTAAAACTCTGTTATGTGGTTCCGGCTGGTCCTGACTGGCTCATCGGATCCGGGATCTATGCAGGTGCATAAGAGGATCAGGGCTAGAACCCCACCTCAATCAACCCTTTTGAAAGACCTGTGATCGATTCGCCACCACCGGGCCTGACCAGGAAGGTATTCTCCACCCCGACCATGCCGACACCGGAGATCCCGATCTTCGGCTCAAGTGCGATCGCCATCCCCACACTAAGCGGTTCGTCAAACCCTTCTGCCAGTACCGGATACTCATCGACCTCAAGCCCGACCCCATGGCCGAGGAAGGGAACCTGACGGCCGGCATACCCCATGAAGTCCTTCTGGTATTTCTCAGGAATATCCGCAATCACCGTCCGGTAGATGTCTCCAGGGATGACACCGGGGCGGAGGAGGGACGCCATCTCCTGCTGGAGAGCGAGGCATCTTTGGTGTGCTGCAACTGCCCGCTCCGGGAGGGGGGCGCCGAACTGGTAGACGGCTGTCTTATCGGTATGGTAGCCTTCATACCCGCATCCGACATCAAGGAAGACGAGATCGCCCTTCCCAAGCTTTCGGTCACGCGATCCGAGGAGCGGTACTGCGGCTGAGAGCCCGACTGCCCCGCCGGGACCATTGAACGAGGTGGAGGCAAGGGAATGGTCACCAAATGCGATCTGGCCGAGGACGATCTCGTTTCCGAACATCGAGAACCTGACGATCCCGTGGTGTCCTTCTGCAATCAGGGCGGAATGGAGCTCGCACCCAAGATCCGCCTCGCTCATCCCTTCCCAAAGGATCAAAGGGACGATATCGTCAAGGACATGCCGGTGGATCTCACCCGACTTTCTCATGAGTGCGATCTCATAGGGACTCTTCACTGCCCTGACATACGCGATCTGCTTATCGAGAGAGGCGAAGCTTTTTGCGGGAATATGCTTTCTGAATCTCTCAAGGAGTGCTATTGGAACCAGTTCAGCTTCAATATGACAGGTATCCGGGACTTTCCCCATCTCTTTTGCCAGATCCCGGAAACTCTGCATCGAACGGATATCAGGAAAAAGGGATTCTGCCCGTGCCCGTTCATAGCTCCTTCTCACCCAGTATACAGGATCGCCGTCACGGGGTATCAGAAGGACGCCGTCCTGCATGGTGCCGCAGAAGTAGTACTGGTTGACTCTTCCAAAAAATGCCGCCATCTCCCAGTCCGGGAAATCACTCTCCATTCGCTGCCTGAAACGCTTAATACGGTCTATTTCTTCCGATACCGGTACCTTCGCCTGCATGCGTTTATGTATGCGGGGTGACTACTTGAGTGTCACGCCACATTCGATCACCGCCTAATGCGACTCATCTGAAAGAAAAAGGGGGAAAGGGGGGGTGAAGGAGGTGAATCGTGGGATCAGATCATCCGCAGGCATTCGTCGGTTGTTATGATCGAGACCCCGATCGCCGCCATATCCCGGAGATTTGCCACGTGAATCTCCGGTGTTGCCGCGGCAACGGCATCTGAGACAAGGACGGTATCATATCCATATGCCATCGCATCAAAGACAGTCGTCCTGATGCAGTTTGGCGTCTGTATCCCGACAACAACAACCCTTTCAACGTCAAGAGAGCGGAGAAGGAGATCGAGATCGGTTCCGAGAAAACCGCTCATCCGCGTCTTTGAGAGTATATATTCGCCTGGAATCGGTGCAATTGCATCGATCACCTCTGCTCCTTTTGTCCCGGCAACCGCAAACGGGGTTTTCGAAAAGATCTCTCTCCTGAAGGACTCGACATCGGATCCGCCGGGGCGGTGGATGCGGAGAATATGAATCACCGGGAGCTTCTGCTCCCTGAAATGGTTCAGGATGGATCTGAGGGGTGCAATGATCGCATCAGCCCCTGCGACACGGAGAATAGCAGAATCCCCCACAAAATCATTCTGCATATCGATGATCAACAGTGCAGTCTTCTTCATGATGATCTGGTTTTTGTCAGCTGATTGGGATATCCTTTTGGATCACCATCCGGCATCTTGATGTGCTGGAGGGTTAGAGAGT
>NZ_JARVGN010000024.1 GCF_029762515.1 Methanocalculus sp.
GGCCCTCCGCAGGTAGTAGGATGCGGGCCGGAAGGCGAGCGTGTTCTCGGCCATCACGCAGGCGAAAAGGTGATACGTGAGGTCGTCCCAAACTATCTCTTGCTCAATACGAGCTTTGAGGGCGGGTAAGTTTGCAAGGCTGACCGCCCCTTCTTTTACTGTCGTTCCCGACATTTTCAATCAACTCCGCCGGTCCCGTACACCGGGCACCGACGAGGCAGGCGATATGACGGCAAACGGAGTAGGCCTGGCGTCCTGCCGAAGGCAGGATGCGGCCCGGAGGGACGCACCCCGCAGGGGCGACATGCTTACCCGTTTGACGGAAAACGCCTGTGCATGGTGGTGTTTGCAGTGCCGTGCAGTGGAGCGACGAGAGAAGCGAGGAGCGGAGTCGCACGGCTGGTCGGGGCGGAATGGACTTACGTGCTGATTGCGGGCGGTAAATCAGCAGGAAGGCCAACAGCATTGTCGACCGGGGCTTCAGGATTAAACAGCCCAGAATTGGCCGGATTGACCAATACGTCTTAAGAGGATTTGAGTTGCAACCAACTCCAGATCGAATGGATTATACGAATTGGCATATATATTCCGAATAGAATCATGGAAAGGCTGATTAAAAGCATTCTATTAGAACATAAGAATAAACGCATTCATTTGGGAGACATTGAGAACGCCCTCAAAGAGCGCGGGATCAACCTTTTTACTGATCAGGTCCGGCATGACAAATTTATCGAATCCATGGGTTGTTTAATCAATCGTAGTATTTTGGAGCCACTTAAAAGCGCACAGCCACTCCAGCAGTACGGGAGACTCCCTGATAAATATACGATCCACAGGGAGGTGATCGCCAAGCCCGGTGCCCCCCTCTCACAGGAGGACCGAAATGAACTTTATTCTCTCTTACCTCCGATCAATATCGACTATTATGCAACCCATAGCGAGCACTACATAAGAGACCGAGATTACATTCTGAAAATAAACGCACTCATTCGCCAACGTGAAAATTGCGAGATTCTGACCGTTAATGAACGTTCCTATGAACTCTTCGATGACGAAAAAGCGATCGATGCTGCAGATGATGCTGCAGTTGATGGCGCTGCAATCCTTAAGAGACTGCGCTTAACCCATGAGGATATTAGGGCAAAGAAGGTATTTGAGCCATTTTTCTGCAGAGAGAAGGGTTTCTCAAACAGAAACAGAGGCGATCGAACCGTATTGATCATTGAGAACAAGGACACATTCTGGACGTTCCAGGATGCAGTGATTCGAGGATTGGTTTCGGGAATTCATCTGGTCATCTTTGGGGAAGGAAAGGCAATTCTAAGGAAATTCGAATATATTGAAACAGTCGGGGGAGCTGCCGAAGATCAGTATTTCTATTTCGGAGATATTGATAGAGAGGGAATATCCATCTATAACCAGCTCAATGCAAAGTACCCACAGTACAACATACAGCCAGCTACTTCCCTCTATACTTTAATCCTGCAGAAGGCCGGGCTTGAAGGAGCACGTCCTTTAAGGACGTTACAACGTGTTAAAAAATTCTCCTTTTCCCCTTTTCTCGATTATTTCGATCTGGAGAACGGTGAACTGATAAGACGGATTATCAATAATGAGCTGTATCTCCCTCAAGAGGCGCTCAACATTACAGATCTTCAGAGGCTTGCAGATGTCGGACTCCCAGAGACGCTTTAAAGAGATCAATGATCGGATGGAACACCTCAAATGCTTCTATCCTTTTTTTAAAGCATATACTTCTCTTCCGGTGAAGAACCTGGACTATGATGCTCCGTACCTCGCTTTGGATGTGCTTACATTACTGATCGAAAAGGGACGCATTCATGGTCGTGTTCTCAAATCCGACGAAATCAAAGCACATATGCAGGAGACGATGACGAAGATTTACCCTGACCGTGAGTTCGACTACCGGGAAGTGATGCGGAATGTGCTGGACTTTCTTGAAACGAACACAAAGGGTGAGCGCTATTGTTTCAGTTACCATGATCCGGTCAAACGGCAACCTATCAATCGCTATGTTCATCTTATCGAGTACGATGTAAACGAGGATGGATACCGGATTACCGATGAAGGCCTCGAGTTCATGATCAACATCAAGGAACTCCCCGAAGAATCGAGGATCACTGTCACCCTCATTTTATTTAAGAAACAGATTGAGAGTGGCTCTTTTAGAAACGCTTTGGAGACAGTTCGAAACCTCAACCTCGAAGTTCATCGAAAGAAAGGAAAGAAGCAGGCTTTACTTGACAAGATGAGGTACGGCGACCCCGACGTGGCCAAAGAATATATTGGATATACGCAGGAGGTGATCTCACAACTTCAGCAGGAGCAGGAACTCTTCCATCAAGTTCAGTCAACGCTTCGCGATCTCTCTAAAGAACAGATGAAGATCGCCGAAGCACGTGAGCCCCTCGGTAACGAAGAGGATTTTATCACAATACAGGAACTTTCAATCGAGCTTGAGTACGGATACAACCTGCACAATACTCTCCTGAAAGATTATACAAATCTCCCAACCGAATATGAATTGATCTGCAGGATTCGAATGAATTCGCTCTTTGATCGAAGGTACCAATTCCAGGAGGCATTAGAGAACCATATTCGGATGAACTTATCAAATGACATTCATATTGTTGAGATGCACCCGCTAATCCTCCCGAATGTCGCCAAAACGTTCAGTATTTGCTCCATTTTCGAGCCGCAGAGAATGATCGGTAAAAAAGAGGAAATCACGGAGGTTAAGATGAGCGAGGCGTGGAGTGACAGGAAATCTATCGAGAAGATTGTTCAGGGACGACAGGATGAAAATTTCAGGATATATGCGCAAATCTTGGTAGATGCCCTGGAAGAAAGAGAGCAGATGGATCTGCCAACCTATCTGAGTCTTATCAATATGAACTTGGGGCATGAAGGAGTAGAAAATATTGACCTGATCCCCTTCCTCGTCGAGCTGAACAAGGGGGCTAGAAACGGCGAAGCATACAGATCTACCTTTGATCTTCGTGTGACAGGTGGGCAGAGCGAGCTAGCTGCTGAAGCATTACTTTGTGCCGTGGCAGAACGCGAAAGCCGATTCAGTCAGATTAATGTGATTTCTCAGCCAGAACGGCGAGTAGTCCTGGGAGAATCAGAAGACGAGTACGTTTCCAACCTCATCTTTATTCGGGAATGAAAGAATGAAATTTGACCGTGAAAACCTTGGAATCGCCCTTGAAATGCTCCACTGCATGCTGGAGAAAGGTTCGATTTCGCGTAAGGATCATCCGAAGGAGTTCCTACGCTATGATCAGGAAGCTGAATTACGGGAAGTATTAGAATATTGTGCAGAGAAGCACAACCTTCTCGTCTGCAGGTATCAAGATGCCCTTTTTCTGAGCCCCGGTGTGCAAAATCAGGTTTTTGGCCTCTCAAATGACGATATTCGTAAAAGTCTCGGGCGAGGATTTAACAATCCCGAGATGTACACAGTTTTTTTCATCATACACGTCCTTATCACCGAGTTCTATCACGAGTCCGCATATGATCCGTACCTTGAGAAGTTACCAAAGTTGAGCCTTGTTACAACCGTCGAAAAAAAGATTGCGGCAATGGGAGAGATTGACGACCTCGAAAAAGCAAGCGAGGAGTTGCAGTTCAATTTTAAGGTTATCCACGACCTATGGAGCAGTCTCCCAACGGTTGAATTCAAGAAGGACGATCCGGATGAAAAAAAGCAGCGAGGCGTCAGTTCAAAGCACGCCCTGATTAATGAGACGATCGCTTTTCTGGAAAAGAATCAGCTTGTCAGGGAGCATAATGAGGCCATATACCTCACCCATCGCTGTAAAGCGATCATCCGTGAAGTCTACAGCAATCGCGAGATTCAAGATGCAATCACAACTTTCATTGAAGATCTTGGTCATCGTGGAGGGGACTTAGATGCCTAAATTGCGGTCTGTAAGGGTTGTAAACGCCCAGTTCAACGAGGGGAAGGGATTATACCAGGACTTCCGCATGCCCTTTTATGGTCGTAATGCTACCTTCGAGCTGGGGAACGGCATGGGGAAGTCGGTCCTTATGATGCTCATCCTCCAGTGCGTCCTCCCGAACACCTCCCTCGACACAAATAAACCCTTCAGGGACATGTTCGCCGGGGGCGTTCGCAACCGTACAACCCATGTCCTGGCCGAGTGGGAACTTGATGAATTTGTAGAAGGAAAAAAATATCTCCTGACAGGATTTTGCGCCAAGCGAAGGTCAGATCAGGAAGACGAAGGGGGGAGTGACGAGATAAAATACTTCTCCTACCTTCACCTTTATCGCGGGCAAAACGATCTCGACATCGAAAATATCCCCCTCTGCAGGGAAGAAGGGGCAGACTTTTTCACCCAGGATTATTCTGAAACCCGGAAAATGCTCCGGGAAAAAGCGAAAGCCGGGTATGACATCTGGATAGCGGATACTCGGCAGGAGTATCTGGAGCGCCTCAAGAGATACTATCTCATCGAATCGGAATGGGAACTCATCAAACGCATCAACCGACAGGAAAATTATCTCAAGACGCATTTTCAAAATTTTCGGAATTCGAGAGCACTTGTAGAAGATCTACTGATTAAGATGATAGACGGGTGCCTCCAAGACAGACGTCGGCTCAAATTTCACGATGAGAATGAAGATTCGAATGAAAAAACGCTTGCTGATGCATTATATCAATCCCAAGAAAAGCTCCACCAGCTGCAGGAGGAGCAAGCGCGTTTGAATGAATATGAACGCCTCTATGATGAGATAACCACCCTGCAGGCTGCGAACGAACACCTTCTTCGATCATATCAGGCATTTGAGAAGGAGAAGCAGAGTGCTGCATCCCAGTATGCTGCATACGAAGCGGCAATAGTTCAAAAGGATGCAGAGAACAAGGAATTACAAGAGCGCATTTTCAGAAAGCAAGTGACATCCCAGAATTTAGGGTTCGAAATTGAAAAAATCAGGCTCAAGATCCTGAATGTAAAACTAAATCTCTCAAATCAGAAGCTCGAACAGGCAGAAGCCGAGAGACGGGAGCATGAACAAACGCTCAATCTGGTGAAACATCGGGCGAACTTCGCACGTGCGGTCAACAAGTATCTCTCGATCAGGGAACGTAAGGCTGAGATCCAGGAGAGGGAAGAGGTCATACGGAAGATGGAGGAGGAGCACCAGGTGGTGTTTGACCGAATTCGCCCACTTGGGAAAACCCTCCACGCCCTCGTTTCCGTGGAGAACGAAGCTGTTCGCAAAGATCTTGAGATGGGGCAGAGCCAGGCGAAGGCGACTAACGAGGAGATAATGCAGCTGCAACAGAACCTCGGAGGCGTCAAGAACAGGAAAGAGGATACTGAGAAAAGCATTGCTGAGTTGAAACGACAGGCGGACGAATTGGAGACAAAAGAGAAAGACCTCATAAAACGGCATGAGAAATGTCCGAAGGTCTCCTCTGGGTTCTTCCCCACCGATCAGATCGAGGCAACAAAGGATCGGCTCGCTGCTGAAAAGGAGCAATACAGAACTATCGATGTGAATATCCGTAAAATCGAACAGCGTTTGTCCACCAACGAGGCGCTTGAAACAGAACTGGAAAAGAGGATAGGAGACCTGAGTCGAGCGATCGAAATCATTCAACAGGAGATCGCCGATTTTACCAACGAAGAACATTCAGCGTTACAGATCGCCCATGCATACGAGATGGACGAAGTCGGATCCTGTGCCGCACATCTCAAAGATGAGATTCGGCGTATGCATGAGATGGTGGCAGGTTTCAAAAACCGTCGAAAGAGCCTTGTCCAAGCTAAGGAGAGCGCTGATAAGTACGGTGTCGCCTTAAGTAGAGAATATCTGGATGCCCTTGAGAGACTGCAAGAAAAATACCACACTGCAATGAGTGGAGCAGAATATCTGAAAGGCATTCCCGAGGATGAACGGAAAGAGAGTCTGAATAATGCACCCTGGCTCCCAAAAGCTGTCCTCCTTCTCAAAGGGGATTTTGAGGCGATTGTTCGCAATCCGAAAATCCTTCCAGCACTGGTCCAGGATGCTGAAATCATTATCACAAGTCTGGACTATCTCAGAGAAAGAAGACCGCTCTCACTCGGAGATGTCTTTATCCCCTCCCGGACGCCCGAACAGTCATTCGCAGCGCTTGCCAGCGACCGTGCGGCTGAACGCCTTGGTCTAGAGATTATCGCAATTGACGAGGAAATAGGGAAAGCCAATGAGGTACTAGAGGCGATAATGCACGACTCTGAGATCCTCCACCAGTTTGTTTCTCGTTACCAAGCAGGATTTGGATCGGAAAAGGAGAACAATCTCCAGGAATACCTGCAACAGAAGACTGATGACGCGGCCAGGCTCGTCACCCTGCGAAACCAGCTCGATGAGGATCGATCCGCGCTCCCCCTCGCCAAAGATGATTTCGCTGGACAGGAGAAGAAGATAGGTCTCTACGAGGAGAAACTTACCCTTCTCACCGAGTTAAGCAGAGTGGCAGTAGAGAAGGAGAGAACTCTTAACAATCTGGAGCAGGAGCAACGTAAGTCTGTTGAGGCTTCAACAACGCAGCGGCACATCGAGGCCGAAATACAACGATACGAGTTTGAATTCAGGAGACTGGAGGAAGCCAATTACCAGATAAAAGAACGCCTCCGTAAAATTGAGCAGGAAATTTCCGAGTACGAACCGTACGTGAACGAAGATCTCTCTCTCCTTACGGATATGGCCATCGACAGCCTCCGAAATGAGTTCCGAGCTGCTCGGCAGGTGGTCGAGAAGGTTGCAGTGAGCAAGGATAGGTACGAAAAAGAAAATGCCCGCGACAGAAAGCAGATTGAAGAGTACCAAACCGATATCAGCGACTACCGGATCACCATTGAGGAGATTGAAGCCGAAGATCCGCAAGGACGCTATTCTTTGGAGTATATCAGGGAGGTGGACAAGGACGTCCTGGACGCCGAGCATCTCCTTGATGGAGCCACCGGCCGGTACAGGGATATTCGGGATAAACACCACTTCCTCTCACAGGATATGGAGAGAGCAGAGAGGGAATATAACACTCAGATACCGGAGGCATACATCCGAGATCCCGATATCATTGATTCAGAGCCTCTCGAGGCCGAGCGGAGAAGATTAGATGCGGAACGCCACGCTCTCGAAGCGGAAATTACCCAAATGGATAGCATGTGCAGGGTGGGCGAACAAGAACTCGAAAGCCTGGTTACGGAATATAAAGGCTATGAGATGCTCGATAGCACCCATCATTTTGCCAGAAAAGATGCCGTCCCCGCATCAGATCTCATAGGCTACCGAAACTTCCAGGAAAAACTTGCAGCCGCGTTAGAGAGCACATCAAGGCAAAAGGACCGCTTCAGTGCAGCAAAAGATCAATTTTTCCGGAATGCTGGCGAAATCGATGTCCCCCACTACTTGATCGATACGGTCAGGGGGAAGATCCGGATAGCAGATAGTGCAGGAGAGGCTTCATCTATACAGCGAAGCTTGGAAGGATATGCAGCCGATGTCGCCAGTTCAATAGAGATGAACCGGGTGCAGATAGAAGGACTTCTTAAGGTAGAGACAAAGATTGTGGATCAAGCACTTGGAATGGCGATGCGGTATCGGGACTACCTGATGATGATCCCGGGCGTCTCGAAGATTGAAATCAATGGCAGACCTCGTGAGATGCTCCAGATCAACTTTGATGACTGCAACCATCGTGAGGAAGTCGCGAGGGGCGAGATGCACCGCTATATCCAGAGCCTTACTGCCAGCATTCACGCCGGCACACTCACCAGAGGGGAACTCGAGAAAGCGCTGGCCCCCGGTCAGTTAGTGGGGAGAGTAATGGATATGGACATGATCCGCGTGAAGATACGCAAGATCGACATCGACGCCTACCCACTCCAGCTTTGGGATAAGATCAAAGCCTCCGAAGGGCAGGAGAATACAATGTATATCATCCTCCTTGTTGTTCTCATGTCGACCATAAGGGCACTTGTCATCGGCAGGCCGGATCGAAATACCGCAAAGGTGCTCTTCGTCGATAATCCATTCGGCTCCACGGGATCATACTACCTTTGGGAAAAGATTTGGTCAATTCTCGAGCGAAATAACGTCCAAATGATATGCTCAGGGCATAAGATCGATGCGAAGGTACGAGAATTCTTCCCAATTTCGTATCTCCTTACCGATGATGTCTCGGCTGGCGGT
Organism: Methanocalculus sp.; assembly: GCF_029762515.1. Lineage (GTDB taxonomy): Archaea > Halobacteriota > Methanomicrobia > Methanomicrobiales > Methanocorpusculaceae > Methanocalculus. The sequence goes on from NZ_JARVGN010000024.1 coordinate 8,236, forward strand.
CGTATGAGGATCGGTATCAGGTTCATTGGGGCGGGCAAGGATCTTGACCGTTTCGAACGGCAGAAGAGAGGGGAGATCCTCGCATGGACTGAAAATTGAGAAGAACAACACCATTTTACAAAATAAGCGCCTATATCAGCCCCCACAGGTCGAGGAAGACCATAATAATTAATTAATTTTTAAATAAATTATTTCATTACCATCAGGAAACCTAAAGGACATCTCTATGAATTTTGTATATGTAGTTAAAAATAAACCGAGTTCTTTCTAAATCACTTTGATTATATTCGAGTAATTCTTTTTTTATTCCCTCATCATTTGTTTCAAGATATTTTTCATATTCGATAAGTGCCTGAAGTCCGTCTCCAATTTTATTTTGATGTTCTTGTTTGTATCCGAATTGCTCAGATATCTCTTTAAGTCCCATTCTCCCCATTATTGGCAGGTAGATGCATTGTTTCTTGAAACTCTGTGTGCTGATGCACTCAAAAAACAGATCGAAAAAAGAATTCCCCAATTCAGATGTAGGTATCTTGAATTTTTCAAATGCGTATTTCAATTGTGGTCTGTCAGCACTTGTTGAGGAGTATGCGATCAAAGTTGGTTTCTCTGATAACAGCCAGTTTCGAAAATTTAAAAGTAATTTTTCTTCGTCATTGGGATTATCCAAAAAGAATTGTTTTACTTCCCCATTCAAATTCATAAAGCCCAACAAAAATATTCCAAATGGGCCAATCAACGTTCCAGTGGGACTATATTCCGCATCGAAGAAATAGAGCTTCTTTTTTTCACATTCAATAAAGAAAGGATGATCGCGGACAACAATCGGCATATTTTGAGAAATTGCTCTTGCATAATTTTGAATTAAACTAAGAACTCCTCCACGGAAACATGAATATTTCGATGCTTTTTCAGAAATATTCGCTTTTGCGAGTTGGTCCACACTTTTTACTCCGATTTCTGTGAGAGCTTTTGCTCTGGCATGTCCAATCATTGGGACTTGCATTAATTCATGAATTTCTTTTGGACACGAACCCCACTCAAAAATTAGATCCCATTTCGTTTGGACATACTTACGAATAACAAGATTACACACCTTTCCGGGTTCGCCATCATTATCATGAGAGGCACAGTTTACAACTCTTACCCCGTTATAATTGGTTTCTTTTCCGCCTTGAGAATGGGCATGACCACAAATTACAGCTTTTATCCGAGAATTATTCTCATCAATGTATTGTGTTAATGCAGTAGATCCAATATGATTAATTCCGAATCTTAGACCGACATCTAATATACCAAAAGGAGGGGTATGGGAAACGATGATAATTTTTTCGGAAGGATATTGTTTTGATTTTCTATTTAGTCCATCCAATACTTCATTTTCAGAATATATAAGAAAGCCAGGGCCTTTTGTCGATCCTTCCTGTCCAATGAAGATATAGTCCTCTACGATGAATGGTTCTTTAAAAATATTATAGACATTTTTTCCCTGTATGGCATTTGTGATGAGCGGCGGGTCATCATTACCAGCCACCGCAACTAACCCATGCTTTGAATACTGCGCAATTTTTTCGAAATAATTGCAATTAGGTGTATCGGTATAGAATTCTTCTCGGAATTTCTCAGATGATTTATTTTCAGGAATTTTATTGAATCTTCGGATATCATCCCCGGCATATACGATAATGTCAGGTTTCTTATCTAATTCTTCAATATACTCAATAAGCATCTCAATGCTCTGAATTCTCCAATCAGAGAAGGCTAAGATCCTCATAAATCATCAAAACCTAAGTACGACTCAACAATTTATAAAACCGACAATCCATTCGTTCCATATCTACCCCCAATGATGTGTAAATAAATCCCCTAAAAATGGAAAATGAGAGGGGTGCCTTCCACCCATATATTGAATAGTCTTCTGAAATTCCAATTATGCAGTGTTTCTAGTAATTTTACCAACAATCTTTTTATATGGACACATTACGTGGTACTCTGAAGAGTTCACATGATTAATTCCAAGAAGTAATTGGACATCAACAAGTGGGTTAAAACGAATCATTAATTTTTATTCCAACCCTGAATGGTAAATATGGTGAGATATTGGCCATCAGCGCATACCGTTAAGACTTGGGAAGGATTTCTGAAGAGTGGGGCGAGAGTAGAAGGATTTAGTAAAGACAAGAAATGCCGTGTGGAGAGTATGCAACCGGGCGATTATATCATCTTTTACATATGCATAGAGAAGAAATTCGCCGGGTACGCAAAAGTCTGCAGTGGATGCTTTTATAATGATGAGCCTCGTTTTCAGAAGGATCGATTTCACTATCGGGTGAAGATTGAAATGATTAAATGTCTGGATAATACAGACATGGTGTCTTTTGATGATATTAAGCATGAATTGAATTTTTATCAAAAACATGGGATCAAATATGGCGTGATCTTTAATCAAAAACCTGGCAACTTAGATACATCAGATGGAATTCGGATAATCAGTGAGATTGATAAGGCAAGAGGCTTAATTGGATAAAAATACGTTCAAATTGCCGATTTTTCGACCTTCATAGATTGCCTCAGACGGACGATCTCACCTCAACAGGGGGTAAACATCGTATGATGGAGAGAATTGCGTTAAATCCCCTTTGTGATTAAAACGATTATGGACCTTATTTCATGAAATAACGAGTAAATATCGATTATTTTAATATCCAAGCAGTCATTTCGCATCTACCCATACCCAAGATCGCAAAAATAAGCCCAAATCAGCCCCCTTTCAGCCCGAAAAAGAGGGGGAATACCCCTACTCTTCCCCGGACCGGGTGATATGGTCCAGCACCATATCCCACATGACGAGCAGGCCCGGGACCACCACGTATCCCAAAAGGCCGGCCCCCACGAAG
>NZ_JARVGN010000250.1 GCF_029762515.1 Methanocalculus sp.
CCCCCTGCCGTGTCGGCCTTGCAACAGATGTTCCCGGTGTCCTCTCTGGCGGGAATGTTGTCAGGACGATCAGCCGCGGTACTTTGAATGGAATTGATCTTGGCAATTCACAGAAGACCGATGTCACCGGCGGGATGCGGGGGAAGGTGGAGGAACTCCTCACCCTCGCAGATGCGGGGATCATCTCTTCAATATTCCATGTTGACCGCCTCGGAGCATTTCTTGCAGGAGAAGAACATGGAGGAACCACCATCATGGGGGCAGATGTATGAGCCGGAATGAAACCACCACATCACGGAAGCTCGATCACCTCAGGATTTGTAGTGAGGAAGATATCGAGGCAGGTTCAGGTGGATTTTCTGATATACGGATCGTCCATGCCGCCCTTCCCGAATGCGATATGGACGGAATCGATCTCTCATGCCAGTTCCTTGGACATTCTCTCTCTTCCCCCCTCTTCATTGCTGCAATGACGGGTGGCCATCCCGGCACAACAGAGGTAAACCGCTGCCTGGCACGGGCAGCTGAACAGTATGGGTGTGCCATCGGGGTCGGCTCCCAGCGTGCGGCACTTGAACGGCCGGATCTTGCCGGTTCATTCAGGGTTGTCCGTGAAGAGGCGCCAACAGCATTCATCGCAGCCAATATCGGGGCTGTCCAGCTCCGTGAACAGGGAACAGCATGGGCAGAGAAAGCCATCTCCATGATCGATGCTGATGCAATTGCAATCCACCTGAATTTTCTTCAGGAGGCAATTCAGCCGGAAGGGGATCGTGATGCAACCGGGTGTCTCGATGCAATCGAAGAGCTCTGCTCCGATGCATCTGTCCCGGTGATCGTCAAAGAGACTGGATCAGGTATCTCGCGTGAAACCGCACGCCTTCTCTGGAATATCGGGGTGAAGGCGATCGATATCGGCGGCCACGGGGGAACCTCCTGGGCAAAAATAGAAGGAATACGGGAGAGGGAGATGAACAATCCCACACTCACCCGTCTCGGTGATGACTTCATTGATTGGGGTATACCAACGGTGGTTAGCCTGATCGAAGTCAGAGAGACCGGAGGGCCGGTTATTGCAACCGGCGGCGTCAGAAGTGGCGTTGATATTGCAAAGGCCCTCGCACTCGGAGCTGATATGGCAGGGATGGCACTCCCGCTCCTCGCACCCGCGATGGAGAGTGATTCTGCACTCGCAGCTGCCATCGACCATATCCACAGACAACTGAAAACAGCGATGTTCCTCTCGGGGGCACGGACAGTACGCGAAATGCGGAGAGTCCGGACCTATATCACCGGAGAGACTCGCACAATGATACAAAAATACGATTAGAGGTACAATTTATGGAGATAGAAGTAATTACCGTCGGCGGATACGAAGAAGTCGGTCGGAATATGACCGCAGTTCGTTGCGGTAAGGATATTGTCATCTTTGATATGGGCCTGCGCCTTGACCGGATCATGATCCACGAGGATGCCGAAGTCGAGAATATGCATTCTCTTGACCTGATCCAGATGAAAGCAATCCCTGATGATACTGTGATGAACGGGATCGAGGGAACAGTCAAGGCTATCGTCTGCACACACGGGCATCTTGACCATATCGGTGCACTTCCAAAGCTCGCCCACCGGTACAATGCCCCGATCATCTCAACACCGTACACCACCGAGCTGATACGGCAGCAGATTGCAGGAGAGCAGAAATTTGGTGTGAACAACAAGCTCTTTGCCCTGAAGTCAGGCGGCAGGTACACCATATCACAGAACCTGACACTGGAGTTTGTCCGGACACAGCACTCGATCATTGATTCCGTGATGGCGGTGCTCCACACACCCCATGGTGCGGTCATCTATGCAAATGACTTCAAGCTCGACAGAACACCGGTCATCGGGGAGCCGCCGGACTTTGCCCGCCTCACCCAGATCGGAAAGGAGGGCGTCCTCCTTCTCATCACCGAGTGCGTCAACATCACCTCAAAGGGAAGGGCACCAAGCGAGCGGATCGCCCGCGATCTTGTACGCGATGTGATCACCAGTTTTGAGGATGATAAAAATGCGATCCTGGTCACCACCTTCTCCTCCCATGTTGCCAGGCTGAAGACACTCACCGAGTGCGCCCACGAGATCGGAAGAAAACCTGTTCTTCTGGGCCGTTCGATGGAGCGGTACTCAACGACTGCCGAACAGATGAAACTGGTTGCATTCCCACGATCCACCTCCGTCTTTGGAAACAGGAGGACGGTTGACCGCATATTCAGGAGAATGATGAAGGAAGGGAAGGAGAAGTTCCTGCCGATCATCACCGGCCACCAGGGCGAGCCGGGATCGGTTCTGACCCGGATTGGTGCAGGAGACACGCCGTACCGCCTTGAGAAGGGAGACAAAGTCCTCTTCTCAGCAAAAGTGATACCAAACCCGATGAACTACGGGCAGCGGTACCTCACCGAGACACGGCTCAGGATGACCGGGGCACGGATCTTTGATGAGCTTCATGTCACCGGGCATGCATATCGGGAGGATCATTATGATTTCATTCATATGCTCAACCCCCAGCATATCATCCCCTCACACGGAGGTCTCGAGATGACCGCGGCATATGCGGAGTTTGCATCAGAACTCGGGTACACGCTCCACAAGGATGTCCACCTGATGACGAATGGCCAGCGGCTTCTGGTACACAAATAATCCGAGGAGAAAAGAATGGATCTACAAGAATACCTTAAATCAGTTGAGAGTCTCGTAGACAAGTCCTTATTCAGGTACTTCGGGGATGCACCCGGAAAACTGGATAAGGCAAGCGCCCATCTCCTTCTTGCAGGGGGAAAACGGCTCAGGCCTGCAATGGTGATGCTCGCAGCCGAAGCGGTGCAGAAGAGATCATCAGATCGGATCTTCCCTGCTGCACTCGCACTTGAACTGACCCATACCTTCACACTCGTCCATGACGACATCATGGACAATGACTCATTCCGCCGGGGTGTTCCAACAGTTCATACTGTATGGGATGAAGCAACAGCAATTCTCGCAGGTGATGTCCTCTATGCACGTGCATTTGAACTGATCTGCAAGGCAGAGGCAGATCCGGCTTCCAAGGTGCGTGCTATCTCGATGCTTGCCAAAGCATGCGAAGAGATCTGCAGCGGCCAGTCTGATGATATGGCATTTGAAACACAGGATGAGGTCACACGCGGCGAGTACCTGGATATGGTCAGGAAGAAGACCGGGGCACTCTATGCGGCTTCTGCCGGGATCGGAGCGATCCTCGGCGGGGGTTTACCACAGCAGGCCGAGGCACTTCATAACCTTGGCATGACGACCGGGATCGCATTCCAGATCCAGGACGATCTGATCGATCTCCTGACACCGAAGGGCACAAGCGGGAAAGACCGGGCATCTGATCTCAGGGCCGGGAAGAAGACCCTGATCGCAATCGTTGCAGCAGAGAAGGGGATCGATCTCGCCCCATACAAGAGGAATCTCACTGATGATGAGATCGATTATGTCATCCAGGAGCTTGAAGCAGCAGGTGT
>NZ_JARVGN010000251.1 GCF_029762515.1 Methanocalculus sp.
CGGGAGGTGCCGCCTGAGGGCATGGAACCATGCGGTGATTGCAGCAAGCGGTTTTCCAGATGCCCAGAGCTCCTTTCCAAGCGAGGGGAGATACCCGATATATCCGGCAAGCTCCTCATCCGCACCCTGCCCGTCGAGGACGACTTTCACATGGCTGCTTGCAGCCTGCATCACACAGTACTGGGAATAGCAGGTGAGTGAGCCAAACGGCTCGTCCATCATGTAGAGGAGCCTGGCGAGATCTTCCTTCAGGCAGGCGCCATCCGGGAAGATCCGATCGTTTGATGCCCCGGTCGCATCAAGGATGATATTCATATACCGGCTCTCGTCAGATGCCGGATCATCGAAGCAGGCAGAGAAGGTCTTCTGCCGTTCGCCGACACTTTCAGGCGATTCCCTTTTGATCAGGCGGTTGATCAGGGCTGTCACCGTGGATGAATCGATCCCGCCGGATAGGCATGTACCAACCGGGACATCTGATCTGAGCCTGAGCCTGACCGCATCCTCAAGCAGTACAAGGAGCTCTTTTGGGGCGGCTGTATTGATCTCATCTGTTGAAACTGTCTCGGAACTCACGGTGAGCTTGAAATACCGTATTGCCTCTCCTGCTCCCTTTGGCGAGACGGTGATGAAATGTCCGGGCGGGATCTGGAATACCCCTTCAAACATCGTCTTTTCAGTGTGATCGTGAACCCCCCATGCGAGGAATGTCCGTACCATCTCGTCATCGGGCCTCCTCCCGACCTCAGGGTGGAGGAGAAGTGCCTTAATCTCGGATCCAAACAGTATCCCGCCGTTTATCGGCGCATAATAGAAGGGCTTGATCCCAAAGCGGTCACGGGCACAGAATAGGCTTTCATCATGGGTATTGTAGATGGCAAACGCCCACATGCCATTGAACCGGGAGAGGCAGTCTGCACCCCACTCCTCGTATGCATGGAGGATCACCTCGGTATCCGTCTCTGTGGAGAACCGGTGGCCGCTTCGGATCAGCTCAGCTCTCAACTCGATATAATTGAAGATCTCCCCATTATAGACGATCCAGAGGGTACCGTTCTCATTAGCCATCGGTTGGATGCCTGAATCAGAGAGGTCGATGATCTTTAAGCGGCGATGGGCGAGCGAGACCCTCCCCGATGTATAGATGCTCCCGCCATCAGGTCCCCTGTGCCTGAGGATCTCGCTCATCCTCCTGACCAGATCCTTGTCAGGGGATCCGGATCCAAAACGGTAATCGCCAGCTATTCCGCACATGAGAGAACCTCGGGAAAGTATATGGGATGGATCACTCTTTTTTCTGCTTCTTTGGAACCCCGGAGAGATCGCATGATGCATCGCAGGATCCGTTTACGACCCGGTATGCATCTGCCAGTACTGCGGCATTGGCGAGGAGTCCTGCGATCAGCACCGCCTCCAGGATCTCCTCCCGTGTTGCGCCTTTGGACTGGGCTGCCCGCATGTGGTACTCGACACAGTGGCTGCATTTCAATGCTGCACCAACAGCCATGCTGATCAGTTCGACCACTTTTGGATCGAGTTGGGAGAGCTGCGTGACTGAGCCTTTGTAGAGGAGATGTGAGATGAGTACCTCGGGCTTCTCGCTCATCCGCTGGAATATCAGGGGGACTGTGCCATACTCCTGCTCGATCTGTTCAAGCCAGCACCGTGCGGTCTCCTCTGATCCATCCTCTTTGATATGCTGAATAATATCCTCGAAGTCCATCTCCATCTACACCACGATATGAGTCTCTGAAAAAGGTTTGATCTGTACCAATATGTAATCACGCATTCGTGATGGTGAAATCCATGCGGTATCGCCGATCGTCACATCCTCCTCAACAGGAAGCGATCTGATAGTATCATGATACCGATCAAAAGGCAGTTTTATCCGAAGTCCGGTGAGCTGGACGGTGACCGGTGTCGGGGAATAGACCTGATGAATATCGGGTATTCCGTCTTCGATCACCTCTTTCAGCCGTGCGGGAGAGACCGAGAGGGGGTCATGGGCGATCTCGTCCCGGATCTGATTTAATACCCGTGCAGTCTCTTCGACGACCGCATCAAGCCGTCCGATATCCGCTTCGGTCCGTGTCCTGTGCATGAACCTGCCGAGGTTGCCGACATAGCCTGCTGCCGGGGGATCGGTGATCCGTTTCAGTGCCTCGAGCGGGGGTGCCCCGGTCAGGATGATCGGGACATTCACGCCCCGCCTGAGCCCGTTGAACTTCTGCTCGATACAGGTCTCGAAGTTGCCGAGGACATAGATGGCAAGATCGTGTTCATTGATCACATCCCGCTCCTCATCATTCAGCTGTGAGATCCGCTTCCCAAACCCGCGTGCCAGGCCGACCATATTCGTCTTGGCGCCGACAGTCCTGAGATACTCGGCAATATCGCAGGCGGAATGGGGGAGGTGATGGATCTCAAGGCTCGGTATGACGACGGCTATCTCACAGCCGACAAGCGGCGACTCGGCCACCTCTCCGGCGAGCGGCTTTGTGAATGCGGTGAACCGTCCGATATCATCTTTTGGGATGAATGCCTGAAGCACCATCTCCTGTGCCATCTCATGTTTCTGGACGATGTATCCGCCGAGATCCTCGATATAGTCAATAACCTCGTCATGCCGGTACACCCCGCCCGTATAGGTGATCGGAACAAGGATCATGCCATCTCCTCCCCGATCAGCTTAAACTGTGCAGATACCAGATCCCCGACGACATGTTCGGGGAGCGTATTCTCACTTGCAGCATAGAAGAACTGCCGTTTTCCATAGGATTCCCTCCGTACTTTAAAGCCCTCGGGTGCGATTACGGTCATCGCGTAGATTAAGTCACGGAGCACGGTATCGGCACGGTTTACGATCTCGATCTTCTCGAAATCCTCTGGGATCTCCACATCCGAGATGATGATGGTGAACCGATCGGGCTGATCGACATTATCATGCCCGAAGATCTCGTAGAGGCGGGTGAGGAATTGTGCGAGATAGGTCTCGTCCCGGATGGAGATGACTGTATCATTCCCCTGCACCTGGATCGATCCGATATCAGAGATCCGGACGGCAGCACCCGCATCCCGGATCGTTCCGACAGCAACAAAGATCGGTATCCTCGGATCGATGAAGATCCGGAGTTTTGAGATGACCGCTGTGAGGTTGTGGTCTGAGAGGACGGTCTCGGTGATCTGCTTGTAAAAATCCCGGCCTGTCTCTTCAAAACATTCGACCTCAAACGCATCCAGCAACGTCATGGCAATTCACTCCTTCTTCCTGTCAACAAACCCGGATGCAAGGAGTGCGGCTCCCGTGGCACCGATATACTGCGAGTGGTGCGGAACGACGATCTCGGTCTGGAGGAGCTCTCCCATTGCCCTGACAAGACCCTGGATCAGCGAAGTACCGCCAACCATGATCACCGGCTCCCGGATATCAACCTCCTGAAGCTGCTGTTCGAAGACCTGCTCGGCAACCGAGTGGCAGGCAGCTGCTGCTACATCTTCGGGTGTGCTGCCTGCTGCAAGG
>NZ_JARVGN010000252.1 GCF_029762515.1 Methanocalculus sp.
AGGGGGCCACGCCTTCTGCTATCCTGAGCACAAGCTGGTCCCCCGAAACAATGCATGCCCCCTTTGCCCGGTCCATCACCACATCGCCATGCAGCACCGGAACGAGTCCGAGTTCTGCCATCTTTGCCAGGTGTCCTGTTTCAAAAGAGATAAGCCTGCCGTTCTCGGCGAGTGATCCGGAGAGTGGATGGACTCCGATCGCATCGAGTCCGGCATCCCGCAGGATCGATACTACAGTGGCATTCAGGCCTGCCACCGCCCGGTGGGTCTCCCCGATACCTATCGCATTTGTCTGCCCGACTCCACCCTGAATTCCATACTTCTCTGCTTCGGGATGGCCGCATGAGCCTGCACCATGAATGAGGATGAGCGGATGGTCATGATGAGATGCGATCATCTCCGCTATCGCGGTGAGCCGGGTATGGTCGATCACACCGGCACTCTGCTTCTCGGTGATTACAGATCCGCCGAGTTTGAGTACAAGCATATTATTCATCTTTCTCTTTCCGTACACCCTGGGTATCGATGCTGGTGATGATTGCACGGGCATCACATGCCTCGATAGCACCGGCGACCCTTGTCTTGGCACTCTTTGAACAGAGTGCGAACATGCATCCGCCACCGCCAGCACCGGTCATTTTTGCACCGAGTGCGCCTGCTGCCCGTGCAGCAAGGACGAGGCGGGAGAGTTGCGGGTGGCCGACTCCGAGCGCCTCAAGCAGCGCATGATTCATATTCATCAGGTTACCAAGCTCACGCGGGTTATTGAAATGGTGCATCGAACATTTTGTTACAGCAGCAATTGCATCGATGATCGGATCGGCAATCTGCGGCCGTGTCTTCTTCAGGTCAGCAACCCGTGCCACCATCCCTGATGTGCTGTGATGGGTGAGGCTGTTTCCGATAACGAGCTGGATCTGCGGCGGCGGGAGCCTCCGTTTTGTGTTGCCGGTGATGAGCACCATGCCCCCGACTGTTGAGACATAGGTGTCTGTTGCGCTTGCCCGCCCGTTCTGGACATTCTTCTCCACGCTGTGAGCCATCAGGGCAAGTTCATCCGGGCTTTTCCCGATATCAAACTCATCGTTGATAGCAAAAAGGGTGGCAACCGTCACAGCAGCAGATGAGCCAAGCCCCGAAGAGCTTGGAAGCTGGGACCTGACATATACCGAACCCGAAACACCCATCTGCCTGAAACATTCGGCTATATAGGTAGAGTTTGGTTTCTTCTGTCGTTTCGCCTTCCTGACTGTAACCATGACACGGGGCTTGATCGCCATTGCGATCCCGGGTTTCCCATAGACGACCGCGTGTTCACCAAAGAGGAAGACTTTACCTGGTGCGCTCCATGTTGCCAACCTATACCACCGCAATGGCTGCGTAACCAACGACTTCAGGATCCCCGGTCACATCGCCGCTTGTCATATATGAGAGGAGTATACCTTTCTCGGCACCGAGATCGGACGTGGCACGGATCATCGTGGCAATGGGGCCATAGCCGCATGCTGATATGCCGAGCTTTGTGATACGCTGGTAGAGTTCATCGCTGTCGAGTGAAAGAATTGCTTCGATTGCCTTTGAATCGAGCTTTTCAGCCTCGCTTCGTGGGATATAATGTGAAAAATCACTTGATGCGACGATGATTGCTTCTTTCTTTGTCTTCTGAAGTGCCGAGAGTATCCTCCCTGATAGTCTTTCTGCCTCTTCCGGAGACTGATCGCCCATCAGGATCGGGGTGATTCTGGCACGTGGAAACCGGTATTTGATGAATGGCATCTGTGTCTCGAGCGAGTTCTCGTCTTCCTGGTGAGCATCCTCATCAACCGGAATTTCAAGTGCAAGAGAGAGCCTCTCATCATTGGTGATGATCCCAAGTGGCGTCTCCCAGGGGAGTGTTGAGACACAGGTGCGGTACCCGCGATGGCTCGGGCCGATGACAATGAATGTACCGGAAAAACCCGGATCGATGCATCCATAACCCCGGGCTGCTACAGCACCTGAATATGGATACCCGGCATGAGGTACAACAATGCCAAGGGGGTGAAGCCGGTCTGTTTTTGTCTTGAAGAACATCTCGAGCACCTGTTCAAGGTGCCCGGGCTCTTTCGGATAAAACATCCCTGCCATTCTACAGTTACGGATCTCCATAGGTCTCCCCCACCTCATCTGGCAGTTGTTCTTCAGACTATTTAAATATCGGTCTCAAAGTCTTCCGGGGTGAGCGATGTTGTGACACCGCGAATCCTGAGCATCTCCTTTGCAAGGAGATAGTAGATCATGGAGAGAGCTTTTCTGCCTTTATTGTTTGTTGGAATGACGAGATCGATATTTCGCAGGCTGTTGTTTGTATCACAGAGGGCGATTGTCGGAATACCGCTCTGTACCGCTTCACGAACAACCTGTGCATCACCGATCGGGTCAGTGACAATAACGACATCCGGTTCGATGTACTTGTTCAGCGTGGTCTCGTTTAAGGCCGGATTTGTCAGCATGCCCGGAATAAATCGTCCGGTTGAGGCCATTGCACCGATTACATCAGCAAATTTGCGTGCAGGATACTGGCCGTACTGTCGTGAGGTAACTACCAGGATCTTTGGTGCTTCAAACCTTGAGAGGAATGTTGCTGCCTGTTTGATCCGCTCATCAGTCTTTCTGATGTCAATGATGTAGAGTCCGTCTCCACGAACCCGGTAGATGAAGTTCATCATCTCATTGCTCTTCTGCTGTGTCCCAATGTGAACGCCTGCTGCAAGGTACTCCTCAACCGGTACAAGAGGTTCGTTCAGTTCGATATCAAGTTCATTCTCGCTCATTCAAAATTCTCCGAAATACGTATTAATTCATTCAGTTTCGCTATTCGTTCGCCTCCGACGATGCCGCATTTCAGGTAGATGCACCCGAATGCAACAGCGAGGTGGGCGATGGTCTCATCTGTCGTCTCTCCCGACCGATGGCTCATCACCGTCTCCAGGCCAAACCGCTCTGCAAGGTGGACTGCCTCGAAGGTATCGGTGAGTGTTCCAATCTGGTTTGGCTTGATTAAAACGGCACTGGCAGATGCAATTTCGATGCCGTTCTGGATACGCTCAGGATTTGTGACGAAGAGATCATCTCCGCAGATGAGGCAGTTGTCATTGACCTGGTCTGTGAGGTTGGAGAACCCTTCAAAATCCTCTTCGTGGAGTGGATCTTCGACATAGACAAGGCCGTATTCATCGACGAGATCGGCGATATAGGCGATCTGGTCCTCGGTGGTCCGGCTCCGTTCACGGTAGATGTACCGCTCCCCGTCCCAGAGTTCGGTTGCCGCAACATCAAGGCCGATGGCAACGGTAACGCCGGTCTCATCGCAGACGGTGTCTATGGCTGAACCTATCAGGTCAAGGGCTTCCGTGTCGGTGATCTGTGGCGCCCATGCCCCTTCATCACCTTTTCCACAGGTGATCCCCTGTGCAGTCAGGAGCTTTTTGACCTCCTTGTGGACGAGGGCATTCGTGAAGACGGCTTCTCTT
>NZ_JARVGN010000253.1 GCF_029762515.1 Methanocalculus sp.
TCAGCAGGAATCGACTCGCCGGTTGCCGCGTGGCTGATGATGCGGAGGGGAACCGAGCTCTTCCTTCTCCATATGAGTGGCGGGAGGCATGCCGGTGCTGCCACGCGTGACGATGCATTTCACCATGCAGAGACGCTCTCGACACACTGCATGGGAACGCAGATCCCGACAATCGAGGTCGATATGGAGCCGTTCTTCTCGGCACTGCTCACATTGAAGGAAACGCGGTTTCGTTGTATCCTCTGCAAGCGGTTTATGCACCGGGTGGCAAGCCGGATCGGGGAAGAATACCAATGCTCTGCCATTGTGAACGGTGATAATCTCGGGCAGGTCGCATCCCAGACACTTGAGAACCTGGCGACCGTTACACCCTCAGCGACGCTTCCTGTACTCCGCCCTCTCATCACCTATGACAAGGAGGAGATCGTGAATCTCGCTAAGAAGATCAAGACCTTCATCGCCCGCCCAGGCGATCATTCCTGCCGGATGGTGCCGAAGAAGCCAGCCACCGCCGCCACCATCAGCCAGATCGAAGAGGAGGAGGCGAAGCTCCCGATGGATGATCTGATACAAAAAGCAGTGGAAAGCGCAGTCAAAAGGACCGCGCTCTCCGGTTCAATCATTGACGGTTAAGCCGTTCTCAGTTGCGATATCGAGGAAGGCGCCTGCGGTGTACTCTGCCTGTGCCTTTGTCATCCCGTAGGTATTGAACTTCCAGATCTTTGTCGCCCCCGGAATCACTCCGGCAATACCTCTCTTTCCAAGCGCACTTGTGAAGAAGAAGCCACGTTTCTTATGGGTCTCTGCCACACGGTCAAATGACTCGCGTGTGTCTATCCTGGTCAGGGTATGCTCCCGTGGCATATCCGAGAGGATCTTTGTCCCTTCGATTGCGAGAAGCGCATCAATGATCACCCTGCTCTTTGCAAGCTCCTCATCCCAGGCAAGCACCCGCTCCTTTACATGGGGGAACGATGCCATCATCCCCATCACGGTGACGCCCATTAAGGTGCAGCCCATCATCGCAATCTCCTTGATCCCAAATGTCCTGCCGGTCTGATCCCCCTTCACAGCAGTGGTGGCAAAGATCCTCTCCGCATACTCAGCAGTTGTTGCAACGAGGCCGGAGGGTGCCGGTGCCGCCATCGATTTGTGGCCGGATCCGATCACAAAATCCACCCCGAGATCTCTTCCCGATACCGGGAGGATGCCGACCGTATATGCTCCGTTATAGAGGACCGGGATATCATAGCTGTGGGCTACTTTTGCGATCCCTTTGATATCATGGTGGTTTCCGAACTGGTAGTCCACTCCCTCGACAAAGAGGAGTGCAGGTGCCTTTCCCTCTGTTTTTATTACCCGCTCGATCGTTTCGGCGGCGGCATCCGGGGTGATATGGTTCTTCTCATCCTTTGGAATCTCACGCGGGACTGCTCCCACCGACTCGGCTGCAATGAACTCGGTATAGTGGGAGAGTGCGGTCAGGATCACCGGATCGCCTTTCTGTACCAATCCCTGGCAGACCGCCTGGAACCCGCGCCGTGCACCGGGAACAACCCGGCAGGCATCCATCTCAACCCAGGAGGCGAGATCGGCATGGAAGTCTGCAATCGGCGGCTTTTTGATATAGTCGAGACGGAATGGCTTGCGGCAGTTGTCACAGACCGAGTAGCCATCGCCGTATGCGATCACCGCCTTCATCGCATCCGCAGTAAGCCGCCCGCCCACCTGGATCGGATCGATGTTGATTGCTGTCTCATCCACCTGCCGGGCTTCGATATCGCCTGCACACCGCATCTCAGATCAGCTCCTCTTCAAGGATATCGACCTGGCGCCGTATGCTTTTCAGCAGTTTCCCGGCTGTTTCCTTCTCTTCAGCACTCAGCTGATGGAGGGGTGCTGTCTCCCGGAGCATCACCCTGATATCGGTCAGGAGAAAGAGTGACTGAAAGAGTGCATCAGTTGCACGTTGTGACATGGTACAGGATCATTGTGCCGCCTTCCCTTTTACTTTCACCCTCCACTCCCAGCACTTAATTCTCTGGAGGTTGAAGATACGATCAATGAAGATCATCCATATCGCCGATACCCACCTCGGTGTCGCCGCCTTCTCCCGTGTTGATCCCGAGACCGGCATGAATCTCCGTGAGACGCAGGTTTACCAGAATTTTCTTGCATCAATTGAGGAGATATGTAGATTGCGGCCGGATGCGCTCCTCCACGCAGGAGATCTCTTTGACTCGGTGAAGCCGCGGACACAGGCCTATGTCACTGCATTTGATGCGCTGGAACTCCTCTCTGATGCCGGTATTCCCCTGATCATGATCGCAGGCAACCACAGTATCCCAAAGACCCGGTATACCCGCGCGCCATTCTCCCTCTTTGAATACCATCCCGGCACCGTCCATATGGCATACCGGTTTCGCTATGAGTCTGTCGAGGTCGGGGATACGGTCTTCCATCTGATCCCAAACATGCTCAACCCCGATCAGTACCGGGAGGCATATAACGAGGTTGCACGCTCCTCCTCCCACAATAATGTGCTGGTCACACATGGGCTTGCGAGCAGTATCGCCGACAAAAGGCTGGCAACAGTCGCAGAACATGAGATTGACTCCACCATGACGACCGCCGACTTCGATTACATCGCCCTTGGCCATTACCATAACCAGAGCCAGGTGGGACCCCATGCCTGGTACTCGGGCTCAATAGAGCACCTCACCTATGGCGAGATCCATGAGAAGAAAGGCGGGCTCTCTGTCGATACCTCGCGGAGGACAGTAGAGCCCCTCCCCCTCCCAAAGACACCGATGATCGATCTCGGTTCCCTGCTGGCAGAGGATCTCTCCGCTGGCGAGATCATCGGAGAGATCGAGGCGCGGATAGAGGCGATCTCCTCCCACACCCCCCCGATGGCACAGATCACCCTTGAGGGGATCAGAAAGGAAACAGCCCGCGCCCTCTCCGGACGGGAGATGGCACGCATCCGGGAACAGGTGCTTGATCTCCGGATCAAAACCATCTCGCCCGGCGAGATCGTCCCGGAAAGGAGGCAGAGCGATTCAGCTTTTAATATCCAGGAAGAGTTCATCGCCTTTGTGAAAGGCCGGGGGCTCCCGGAGAAGACCGAGTCATATATCCTCGGGAAGGGATCAGGCATCCTCTCTTCGATTGTGGAGGAGGCAGATACCGAATGATCCTTGACAGGCTGACGCTGAAGAACTTCAAGCGGTACCGGGATCAGGAGTTCACCTTCAAAGACGGGATCACCGCCATAGTCGGGAGTAATGGTGCCGGGAAGAGTACGATCATGGAGGCGATCGTCTTTGCCCTGTACGGGATCTCCGGCTCGGGGATCGATGCTGAGTATGTGGTTTTTGCCGGGGCAGGGCCAAAAGAGAAATGCGAGGTCCGGCTCTCCTTCCAGACAGGCGGAGAAGGCTACACAATTGTCCGGTCTTTCAGGAAAGGGCAGACAACCCACCATGATGCACAGCTCAACTTCGCG
>NZ_JARVGN010000254.1 GCF_029762515.1 Methanocalculus sp.
GAGCTTCTCCTTGCGAAGATGATCCGGGCCGTGGATGAGGACGATCTCGCAGAGCGTGTCCTGACGACGCACTTTATCCGCGACATGATCGGGAACTTAAATGCCTTCTCAAAGCAGGGGTTCCGGTGCGCCCGGTGTGGGTCGAAGTTCCGGCGGATGCCGCTTGCCGGGAAGTGCCGGTGCGGAAACAAGATCATCGCCACCGTCTCGGAAGGATCAGTGAAGAAATACCTGGCTGCATCGCTCTCGATCTGCGAGCAGTTTAAGGTCTCCGAGTACACAAAACAGCGGATTGCCGTGATCGACGCCTCGATCAACTCGACATTCGGGGAAGAGGTGAAGCTCCAGCTGGGGCTTGCGGATTTTATGTAGATCGAGGAATGTTTTTTGCATTGGAGCGCAAATATATGTCCTTCAGTGCGAGTGTTACCGAGAGGCCAAAGGTGATCGACTCAAGATCGATTCCCGTAGGGGTTCGCAGGTTCGACTCCTGCCACTCGCATCAGGATATCAGGCTCGATTCTTACCAGGTAGCAGTGTCTGCTTTTAGACCTCCCAACTTCTCAATTTGAGAGGGTTATTCTCTTATAGAATTAATAAATAGCACGATTTCATCGACATTAGTATATGGGTTTGTCAGGGTGGAGAAGAGGTTCGATCCGTTTTCCTGATGATACTGCCTGAGCCTTCGAGCGTTCTCCAATGCCTGATGCTCATTCCCCATTAAATTCTCAAATATATTCTCGACATTGGGTTTTGTGTAATCCTTTTCAAACACACGGAGTTTAGCTGTTGCCTCTTGTGATCCGAGTGAATCCTGAAGATACCGATAATGGAGCAGGAGCCACACTTCAAAATCCGGGTTAGAATGGATTAAATGCATATGGGATCTCAGTGGTTTATGTAATTTCAGCTTATTTCGAGCATTATCTATCTCCGAATCTGAAAGGGTATCTACATCAAATACACAAAATATCCTGTCCTGGCCATTTAGAGGGGGTAAATGTGTTTGAATGTAACCCTCGGCATATTTGATATATTGGGATGGAGATTTGATGTTTGGTTGTACCGTCACGATTCTGATATTCCTGTTTCCATGAATATTCCTCTTCTTTAACTCGAAATAATTGAGTTCTGTCTCTCCATCAGAGAAGATGATGACAAGGGTTCGTAAAGGGCGCTGCTGAGATCTCCGCGTATGTGCCACATTATAACCCCCTTTCCATGATATCCGGCACTCCCCCGTATCTTCCGGAAAAGTAGTTCTTCTCTATTGACCGATCCAGCCTCTTTTCGTAATCAAAAA
Source organism: Methanocalculus sp. (assembly GCF_029762515.1). Taxonomy (GTDB): domain Archaea; phylum Halobacteriota; class Methanomicrobia; order Methanomicrobiales; family Methanocorpusculaceae; genus Methanocalculus. Next base: position 1,307 of record NZ_JARVGN010000254.1, read on the forward strand.
GGGAATACAGATCAGTATTTCTGGTCTGCTTCTTCTTTTCGGTAAACCAGATCTGTTCCCTTCGGAAAAGATCGGATGATAGAAGCCGCGTATTATGGGTAGTTACAATCAACTGCGAATTCATCCTGTTGATCTTGTTGCTATGGAAGAGACGGAAGATGTACGAGATTAAATCCGGGTGAAGCCGTGTGTCAAATTCGTCAATAATAAGTATTTTTTGACGGTTCTCGAATGCATCCAGAAATAATCCAAGCAGGTTAAAGAAGATCCGGGTTCCAGCAGATTCAAATTCAGAGAATGTATTTGTGATCTGATGGCCGTCATCCCGGGTATGTACGCTCTTTAATTCTGATGTCATTATAGCTCCATCAGGAAGAGGTTTTTTCGTATCTTTTTCAATGAATTGAATGACGATATCGGGAATATCTGTTCTCTTCAGGGTTTTTATAGTGCCTGATACATCATGAATATCAAAATCGGCAAAGTTTAGCAGATTAATTATTTTATCCTTATTCTCCTGTGATCTGTTCATATAGTTAATCGTGTATCGGTCACCAATATCCATGATGGAATCCAGATAATTTAAATTCTCATTAAACCACTTAAATGCCGGTCCAAAGGGTTTGTATTCATTATTTGCTTTTGAGAGGAAGAGGACATTATTTCCTGTGTGGCGAAAAAGCCCCTGTTGCTCATCATCATCCTGGTATGCCTGGAGATCATTTTGATTCCGGATAAAGATCGTCTTTTCGCTTTTTCCTTTGAAATACACGAGTTCCTCGGATATTATTTCATCTGCATTATAGGAGAATGAATAGCGGTATTCCGTTTCATCGATGATGAAGTTAAGTGAGAAAGTTGTTGGTTTCTCTGCATACTCAGAATTCAGGATGAATGGAAAATATGGGATTTTATCTCCTTTATTGAAATTTCGGGACATACGAACAATAAATTGCATCAGGTCAAGAGCGCGGATCTGGTTTGTCTTTCCCGATGCATTCGCTCCAAAAATGACAGCGCTTTTCAGTAATTTCGTTACCCCCGTAACTCCATCAACCCGGATTAAGTTCTCCGCCTTCTTCCTCTCTTTCGAAGGTACCATGCTGAATGTTGTCTTTTCAGAGATGGAACGAAAGTTTTCCACACTATATTCTATCAGCATATACTATACTCAGATCTCCTGAAAGATAATGGTATTGGTGGATTATACGATTTTTTCGTAGAATCTCTCAATATTCTAACGTCCCTGAAAACCCATGCATTTGCCATCATATTGTATTATCTATCCAAAATGCACTTCTCTCTCCAAAACTGTGCAATGATGAAAGGATCAGGTGATCGATCATTTCCGGGTATTCTCCAGCAACTCCAAAAGCTCCATACAGTAAAACCCCTCTTTCTGAAACTCTGCGACACCTTCAATTTCACGGGCAACAACGCCGGGCGAGACCTGGTAGGAGAGCCCCTTCACTGCGGGTAGTTTTGCTTTTAATGACGTGAGAATGGAATATGCCTCGGAGCGGGTGAGTGCCGTGTTCTTGATCTCAACTGCAAGATCTGCCCCCTCGGATATTGCGAGGAGATCGATCCCGTCGCCCCGGCGGTTCCACCATGAGCCGACTGCATCATATTCCGTGATGAGACGTTCCCTGAGAAGGGTTCGCACCATCTCTTCAAATGCAAACCCTGAGAAGCCCCATAAGTTTGAGCTCCTCTGTCCTGCCATAGAATTTCATAATGATTATGGTTGTAATTATTATTGGTATAATTATTATCGGGGTTCGGAGGATTGGCATACTGTGATACCAAAACCACGCCCGATCTTTCAGTCATATTTGTCAGAGACTGGCAATCAACATTGGATCTTTAAGAAAAACAACATGGAAGGTTTACCCTGCAGGATATGTGGAGTGGGAGGTCTTACTTTCTGCAGGATCCTTGTTCACTTCGCTTTCCCGGTCTTTTCTTTCAAGTGACTGCCTCGTCAGAATCTCTGCGATATGGGTCTCAAAATCGACGACCATCGTATATTCTGTCTTGAAGAAGGTCTCAGTGATTGTTTTTTGTGGGATATTCATCCTGGTAAGGTAGGAATAGAGATCCTCAGGCTCGATCTTTGCTTTCAGCGCCCTGAGTGACTGGAGAATGGAGTTTTGGTACAGATCT
>NZ_JARVGN010000255.1 GCF_029762515.1 Methanocalculus sp.
TGTCTTGCATATCAGGAGCTGCTCATCATCAGAGACCACCCTGCCATCCCACCTGTACACCGATCGTACCGGGGTGATATTCACGCAGGCAGCAAGCCGCTCTTCAATAACTCTCTTCGCAATCTCTTCTGCTTCGCCCGGAGGAGCTGTACAGAGTATCAGTACAATATCAGTATGATCCATCTCCAATCATACCAAAAAGGACTGGTGATGTAAAAAAGGATTTGGAACTATCACTCACTCGCAGGAATGGCAGTCGCCGCAGCCTGCACATGCCACGTCACCCCACGGGGGGAGCCCCTGCCTTTCCCGGTAGTTGTTTATCGCCGCGTGGATCGCCTCCTCGGCAAGTACCGAGCAGTGGAGTTTCTGGGGGGGCAGTCCTTCGAGTGCCTCTGCAACCGCTTTATTTGAGACTTCCCAGGCTTCTTCGAGCGTCTTTCCGATGATCATCTCGGTTGCCATCGAGGAGGAGGCAACCGCCGCCCCGCACCCGAAGGTCTGGAATGCTGCATCCTCGATTCGATCCTCATGGATCTTCAGAAAGATCCGCATGATATCCCCGCATTTCTGGTTCCCGACCTCACCGATCCCATCGGCATCCGGGATCTCCCGCTGGTTCCGCGGGTTCATGAAATGATCCATTACCTTCTCTGAGTACATCTCTCTTCACCTGCTCCTGAGTTCTTTTGGTGTTAATGGCGACATATCCCGGAGCCGCTGCACCACCTTCGGCACAGTCTCCAGTACATAGTCGATCTCCTCTTCTGTCGTCTCCTCCCCGAGTGTCAGCCTGAGCGATCCATGGGCAACCTCATGGGGGATGCCGCAGGCAAGGAGGACATGCGAGGGATCAAGGGAGGCGGATGTGCAGGCGCTTCCGGTCGATGCGGCGATCCCATGTGCATTCAGGAGAAGGAGTATCGATTCCCCTTCGATATACTCGAAGATGTAATTGACGTTATTTGGGAGCCGCTCTTTGGGATGGCCATTCAACCGGCTCGCCGGGATTGCACCAAGCCCGGCAACAAGCCTCTCTCTCAGCCTGATAATCCGCTCAGTCTTCTCAGGCATCAGGGCAACCGCACGCTCTATTGCCACCCCGAGCCCGACGATTGCAGGGACATTCTCGGTCCCTGCCCGCCGCCGCTTCTCCTGTGCCCCGCCATGCATGAACGGAGCAATCCGGGTGCCCTTCCTGATATAGAGTGCACCGATGCCCTTTGGCCCGCTGAACTTGTGGGATGAGAGGGAGAGGAGATCGACATTCAGGGCATTCACATCGACTGGGATCTGCCCGACTGCCTGGACCGCATCGGTATGGAAGACGATCTTCTTCGATCTCGCAACCTCACCGATCTCAGCAACCGGCTGGATCGTCCCGATCTCGTTATTTGCGAGCATGATCGTGATCAGGATCGTATCGTCCCGGATTGCAGCTTCGACATCTGCAACCCTCACCCGGCCGAACTCGTCAACCGGGAGGTAGGTCACCTCGTATCCTTCCTTTTCAAGTGCCTCGCAGGTATGCAGGACTGCGTGGTGCTCGATTGCGGATGTGATGATATGCCGCCCTTTCTTTGCATGGGCTGTGGCAACCCCGCGAATCGCCCAGTTATCAGATTCGGTTCCGCCGGAGGTGAAGTAGATCTCATCCACTCCTGCCCCGATCGCCGCCGCAACCTTTTCCCGTGCCTCCTCTACAGCGGTGCGCGAGGCTGCTGCGATGTCATAGAGCGATGAAGGATTCCCAAAATAGTCAGAAAAGTACGGAAGCATCGCAGATACGACATCGGGGTGCGTCTTCGTCGTTGCAGCATTATCCAGGTAAATGAGGCGTTTTTCCATCTCCACTCTCCACATCAGAAGGTATCGTCATGGAATGGTATAACCATTTGTCAAGGGGAAGTATCCGGATTCTCAGTGATTCTTAAGTACCGTAAGATTGAACAGTACCCACAATGTACGCAGACAGACTTGACAACCTACCCCCCTATCTCTTTGCCCGTATAGATGAGATGAAAGAAGCAAAGATCCGCTCAGGTGTCGATGTCATCGATCTCGGCGTCGGCGACCCGGATCTCCCGACACCCCCGCATATTGTCGAGACGCTCTGCACTGCAGCACGTGATCCGGCAACCCATCACTACCCATCATACCTGGGTCTCTCCACCTACCGCGAAGCAGTTGCCACCTGGTATAAAAACCGGTTCGGTGTCACCGCAGATCCAAAATCCGAGATTATCACGTTGATTGGATCAAAAGAAGGAATCGCCCATGTGCCGGAGGCATTCGTCAACCCCGGCGATGTCGTCCTCGCAACCGATCCCGGGTACCCGGTATACAAGACCTCCACCCTCTTTGCAGAAGGGATCTGCCACCCCCTCCCCCTCACCGGGGAGAACAATTTCCTCCCTGATCTTGATGCCATTCCAAAGGATGTCCTGAAGAAGACGAAACTCCTCTTCTTCGGGTACCCGAACAACCCGACCGCAGCAGTTGCCCCGATGAAGTTCTTCGATGAGGTCGTTGAATTCGCACGGGAACACTCAATAGTTGCTGTCCATGACAATGCATACTCGGAGATCACCTTTGACGGATATGTCGCACCCTCATTCCTCCAGGCAGATGGTGCCTCAGAAGTCGGGATCGAGATGCACTCCCTCTCAAAGACCTATAACATGACCGGCTGGCGGCTCGGGATGGCTGTCGGAAACAAGGAGATCATTGCTGGCCTTGGCCGTGTCAAGACGAATATCGACTCCGGCGCATTTGATGCGGTACAGCTTGCCGGTGTTACAGCACTCACCGGCCCGCAGGACTGTGTTGCCGATGCATGCAGGATCTACCAGGAGCGGCGCGATGTCCTCGTCAAAGGTCTGGGAAGCCTGGGATATGATGTCTCTGCACCAAAAGCCACCTTCTATGTCTGGATGAAGGTCGATGACTCCATGAAGTTCTCAGCCCGCCTCCTTGACGAAGCAGGCATCGTCGCCACACCGGGTATCGGGTTTGGCGCAAACGGCGAAGGCTACGTGAGGTTTGCGATCACCCGGTCTGTTGAGCGGATTACAGAAGCAGTTTCACGGATGGAGGCGATGCACTGATGGCCATGCAGCTCCCCTCCCACCTCACCATACAGAACGGGCACCTGATGAGCGGCTCACACGATCTCGTCGATCTTGCAGGCCGGTTTGGAACCCCGCTCTATGTGACAAACGAAGATCAGATCCTTGCTAACTTCGAGCGGTACGAATCGGCGTTATCCGGCTGGTACCCGAATGTCCGCCTCCTCTTTGCAGCAAAGGCAAACGGGAACCTTGCTGTTCTCCGGGCGCTTGGACGGGCCGGTGCCGGTGCCGATGTCTTCTCCTCAGGCGAACTGATGCTCGCACTCCGTGCCGGGATGAAACCGGAGCGGCTCCTCTTCAATGGCAGTTCCAAGACAACAGACGATCTCAGGCTTGCT